>NZ_QKRU01000086.1:0-25786 GCF_003234055.1 Pseudomonas sp. 57B-090624 | reverse complement strand
TTTCACCCCAGGCGATCAGCTTGGCCAGCATCGGGTCGTAGAAGGGCGAGACCTCGTCGCCCTCGGCGACGCCGCTGTCCACCCGGCGGCCGGGGCCGGCGGCGGGTTCGCGGTACAGGGCCAGGCGGCCGCTGGCGGGGAGGAAGTCCTGCTGCGGGTCTTCGGCGTAGAGGCGCACTTCGATGGCGTGGCCGTTCAGGGGCACCTGCTCCTGGGTGATGGGCAGCGCCTCGCCACGGGCGACGCGGATCTGCCAGGCCACCAGGTCCAGGCCGGTGATGGCCTCGGTGACCGGGTGCTCCACCTGCAGGCGGGTGTTCATCTCCATGAAGAAGAAGTCGCCACGCTCGTCGAGGAGGAATTCCACGGTGCCGGCACCGACGTAGCCGATGGCCTGGGCAGCGCGCACGGCAGCTTCGCCCATGGCGCGGCGCAGCTCCGGCGACAGGCCGGGAGCGGGGGCTTCCTCGACCACCTTCTGGTGGCGGCGCTGGATCGAGCAGTCGCGCTCGTTGAGGTACAGGCAATTGCCGTGGCGGTCGGCGAAGACCTGGATTTCCACGTGGCGTGGCTTGAGCACGTACTTCTCCACCAGCATGCGCGCGTCGCCGAAGGCCGACTGGGCTTCACGCTGGGCGGAGGCCAGGGCTTCGCCCAGTTCGGCTTCGCGCTCCACCACCTTCATGCCCTTGCCGCCACCACCGGCGGCGGCCTTGAGCAGCACCGGGTAGCCGATGCGCTCGGCGGCGGTACGGAAGGTCTCCAGGTCCTGGGCCTCGCCGTGGTAGCCGGGCACCAGGGGCACGCCGGCGTCTTCCATCAGCGCCTTGGCGGCGGACTTGCTGCCCATGGCGTCGATGGCGCTGGCCGGCGGGCCGAGGAACACCAGGCCGGCGGCCTCGATGGCGCGGGCGAAGGCGGCGTTCTCGGAGAGGAAGCCGTAGCCGGGGTGGATGGCCTGGGCACCGCTGGCCTGGGCGGCGGCGATGATGCGCTCGGCCTGCAGGTAGCTTTCCGAGGGCTTGGCGCCCCCCAGGTTCACCGCCATGTCGGCCTCGCGCACGTGGCGGGCGTGGCGATCGATTTCACTGTGCACGGCCACGGTGGTCAGGCCCAGGGCCTTGGCGGTGCGCATCACCCGGCAGGCGATTTCGCCACGGTTGGCGATCAGCAAGGTTGTAATCATTGTTCTGCTCCTTTGGCGAGCTGGGGGCTAATGCTGGCTGCGATTGCTTCCGGCTTCGGGCTTCCAGCTTCTAGCTGTTCGTTTGCCACCCCGGCTTGCGTTTTTCCAGGAAGGCATTGAGCCCTTCCTGCCCTTCGGGGCTGACGCGGATGCGGGCGATGGCGTTCTCGGTGTAGCGGCGCAGGTTGGGGCTGAGGGCACCGCTGCCGACTTCGCGCATCAGCTCCTTGCTCACGCGCATGGCCTGGGGGCTGTTGAGCAGCAGGTTGGCGGTCCAGTCCTGTACCGCCTGTTCCAGTTCCTCCGCCGGGTAGCACTCGGCGAGCAGGCCCAGTTCGCGGGCGCGCTCACCGTTGAAGCGTTCGGCGGTGAGGGCGTAGCGGCGTGCGGCGCGCTCGCCGATGGCCTGGACCACGAAGGGGCTGATCACCGCCGGGGCCAGGCCGATGCGTACTTCGGACAGGGAGAACTGCGCGTCGCTGGCGCCGATGGCCATGTCGCAGCAGCTGATCAGGCCCAGGGCGCCGCCGAAGGCCGCGCCCTGCACCACGGCGAGTGTGGGCACCTTGAGCTGGTAGAGGCTGTACATCAGCTCGGCCAGCTCGCGGGAGTCGTCCAGGTTGGCGTTGTAGTCGAGGCGCGCGGACTCCTGCATCCAGGCCAGGTCCGCGCCGGCGGAGAAGTGCCGGCCCCGGCCGCGCAGCATCAGGAAGCGCACGTTGGCGGCGCTCTTGACGGCTTCGAGGGCGAGGATCAGCTCACGGATCATGCCGGCGTTGAAGGCGTTGTTCTTCTCCGGGCGGTTGAGCCAGAGGGTGGCGACGCCGTTGTCGGCGAACTCCAGTTGCAGGGTGTCGAAGTCGGTCATGGGATTCCCCAGCTGCACGTTTCAAGCGGCAAGCTGCAAGTGCGAGCCGCGTCTCTTGAAGCGTGCGGCTGGCAGCTTGCGGCTGGTTTTTTCACATCCGGAACACACCGAAGGTGGTCGGCTCGATCGGCGCGTTGAGAGCGCTGGAGATCGCCATGGCGAGCACCTCGCGGGTCTGTGCCGGGTCGATCACGCCGTCGTCCCAGAGCCGCGCGCTGGAGTAGTAGGGGTGCCCCTGGCGCTCGTACTGGTCGAGGATCGGCTGCTTGAGGCGCGCCTCGTCCTCGGCGCTGAACACCTGCCCGGCGCGTTCGCTCTGCTCGCGCTTGACCTGGGCCAGCACGCCGGCGGCCTGCTCGGCGCCCATCACGCCGATGCGTGCGTTGGGCCACATCCACAGGAAGCGCGGGTCGTAGGCGCGGCCGCACATGCCGTAGTTACCGGCGCCGAAGCTGCCGCCGATGATCACGGTGAACTTGGGCACCTTGGCGCAGGCCACGGCCGTGACCAGCTTGGCGCCGTGCTTGGCGATGCCGCCGGCCTCGTATTTCTGGCCGACCATGAAGCCGGTGATGTTCTGCAAAAACAGCAGCGGGATGCCGCGCTGGCAGGCCAGTTCGATGAAGTGCGCGCCTTTTTGCGCGGCCTCGGCGAAGAGGATGCCGTTGTTGGCGAGGATGGCGATCGGGTAGCCGTTGAGGTGGGCGAAGCCGCACACCAGGGTGGTGCCGAACAGGGCCTTGAATTCATCGAACTCGGAGCCGTCCACCAGGCGCGCGATCACCTCGCGCACGTCGAAGGGCTGCTTGGCGTCCGCCGGGATCACCCCGTACAGCTCCTGCGCCGCGTAGCGCGGTGGCAGCGGCTGGCGGTGGTTGAGCTGGCCGAGCTTGCGCCAGTTGAGGTTGGCGATGCTGCGCCGGGCCAGGGCCAGGGCGTGGGCGTCGTCCTCGGCGTAGTGGTCGGCCACGCCCGAGGTCTTGCAGTGCACGTCGGCGCCGCCCAGGTCCTCGGCGCTCACCACCTCGCCGGTGGCGGCCTTCACCAGCGGCGGGCCGGCGAGGAAGATGGTGGCCTGGTTGCGCACCATGATGGTTTCGTCGCTCATCGCCGGCACGTAGGCGCCGCCGGCGGTGCAGGAGCCCATGACGACGGCTATCTGCGGGATGCCCAGGGCGCTCATGTTGGCCTGGTTGAAGAAGATGCGGCCGAAGTGCTCGCGGTCGGGGAAGACCTCGTCCTGGCGCGGCAGGTTGGCGCCGCCGGAGTCCACCAGGTAGATGCAGGGCAGGCGGTTCTCGCGGGCGATGGCCTGGGCGCGCAGGTGCTTCTTCACCGTCAGCGGGTAGTAAGAGCCGCCTTTCACCGTGGCGTCGTTGGCCACGATCATGCATTCGACGCCTTCCACGCGGCCGATGCCGGCCACCACGCCGGCGGCGGGCACGTCCTCGCCATACACCTCGTGGGCGGCCAGCTGGCCGATCTCGAGGAAGGGCGAGCCGGGGTCGAGCAGGCGGTTGATGCGCTCGCGGGGCAACAGCTTGCCGCGCGAGGTGTGGCGTTCCTGGGCCTTGGCGCCGCCGCCTTCATGGACGCGCGCCAGCAGCTCGCGCAGCGCGTCGACCTGCTCGCCCATGGCCGCGGCGTTGGCGGCGAAATCGGGGGAGCGCGGATTCAGCTGTGTAGTGAGAATGGTCATTCGGGGCTCCGCGGGCTTGAAGCCGGAAGCGGGAGGCTGGAAGAGGGCAGTGCATGCGTCCGGCTTCCAGCTTCTGGCTTCCAGCTAGTTCGTTTACTTGGTTTCGTTGAACAGCTCGCGCCCGATCAGCATGCGGCGGATCTCGCTGGTGCCGGCGCCGATCTCGTAGAGCTTGGCGTCGCGCAGCAGGCGGCCGGCGGGGAATTCGTTGATGTAGCCGTTGCCGCCGAGGATCTGGATCGCGTCCAGGGCCATCTGGGTGGCGCGCTCGGCGGTGTAGAGGATCACCCCGGCGGCGTCCTTGCGGGTGGTCTCGCCACGGTCGCAGGCCTGGGCCACGGCGTAGAGGTAGGCGCGGCTGGCGTTGAGCTGCGTGTACATGTCGGCGACCTTGCCCTGGATCAGCTGGAACTCCCCGATGCTCTGGCCGAACTGCTTGCGGTCGTGGATGTAGGGCACCACCACGTCCATGCACGCTTGCATGATCCCGGTGGGGCCGCCGGAGAGCACCACGCGCTCGTAGTCGAGGCCGCTCATCAGCACCTTCACGCCGCCATTGAGTACGCCGAGGATGTTTTCCTCCGGCACTTCCACGTCATCGAAGAACAGCTCGCAGGTGTTGGAGCCGCGCATGCCGAGCTTGTCGAACTTGTTGCTGCGGGAGAACCCCTTCCAGTCGCGCTCGACGATGAAGGCGGTGATGCCGTGTGGGCCCTTCTCCAGGTCGGTCTTGGCGTAGATCACGTAGGTGTTGGCGTCGGGGCCGTTGGTGATCCAGGTCTTGCTGCCGTTGAGCACGAAGCGGTCGCCCTTGCGGTCGGCGCGCAGTTTCATGGAGACCACGTCGGAGCCGGCGTTGGGCTCGCTCATGGCCAGGGCGCCGACGTGCTCGCCGCTGATCAGCTTGGGCAGGTACTTGTGCTTCTGCTCGGCGGTGCCGTTGCGGTTGATCTGGTTGACGCACAGGTTGGAGTGGGCGCCGTAGGAGAGGGCGACCGAGGCGGAACCGCGGCTGATCTCCTCCATGGCGACCACGTGGGCCAGGTAGCCCAGGCCCGCGCCGCCGAACTCCTCGGGCACGGTGATGCCGAGCAGGCCCATCTCGCCGAACTTCTTCCACATGTCCATGGGGAAGGCGTTTTCGCTGTCCACCTGGGCCGCGCGGGGCGCCAGTTCGGCGGCGACGAAGGCTTGCACCTGCTCGCGCAGCATGTCGATGGTGTCGCCGAGGGCGAAGTTCAGGCTCGGGTAAGTCATGGTTCCACCTGTGCTTGTGATTGTCGGGAAACGGGTTGTCGGGTCAGGCGCTGGCGCCCTGTTTCTTGGTTTCGGCGAGGGCGGCCAGGCAGCGTTCCTCGGCGGTGTCCAGCTCCAGCTGCATCTGCTGGATGTCGAGCAGCTGCTGTTCTAGCTGCGCGCGGCGGGCGGCGATCTTCTCCATGAAGGTCTCCAGCTGCTTGCGGTTGCCGCTGCTCGGGTCGTAGAGGTCGATCAGCTCCTTGCACTCGGCGAGGGAGAAGCCGATGCGCTTGCCGCGCAGGATCAGCTTCAGCGCCACCAGGTCCTTGGGGCTGTAGATGCGTTCCTGGCCCCGGCGTTCGGGGAAGAGCATCTCCTGCTCCTCGTAGAAGCGGATGGCGCGGGTGGTCACATCCAGTTCGCGGGCGAGGTCGGAAATGCTGTAGGTCTTGGACATGGAAACGGGCTCGGCTTTGTTTACCTTTACGTTAACGTAAACCTGTGCGAACCTGCCTGTCAACGCTCGTCACGGTCGTTCCGCTGGCCTCTTCTGGCGCGAAGATTGCTCGCCATGCCAACGGACGACACGGCTCTTTACGGCGCCGAAAGGCGGGTGTAGACATTCTGGGCGACCCTGCCGCCAACCCCCTCCACAGGGGCCGGGCGAGGAGGGCGCTGGAGTACGAATGACATGCGAATAACAAGAAATGACGATGTCCTGCGGCAATCCCGACTCGCCCGCCTGCGCTTGCAGAACGAAGGCGACCTCCCTGATGGCGTGCTGCGCGAGGAGATCGACGCCTCCTGGCGGCGCAGCCTCGGTCACGGGCTCGACTGCCTGGAAGGCGACGGCGCGGGCATCGAGCAGCTGCGCGACCTCGACCTGCTGCTGGCGGGCAACCGCCTGCTGATCGACGCCGCCACCCCCGAACTCGAATACCTGGTGCGCCAGCAGGGGCAGGGCGGCCTGGTGATACTCGGCGACGCCCAGGCCAACGTGCTGGCCATCGAGGGGCAGACCGACGCCCTGCAGCTCGCCGGCCTGCGCGACCTGCGCCCGGGCAGTTGCTGGAGCGAGTCCCTGCGCGGCACCAATGCCCTGGGCACCGCCGTGGTCGAGGGCCGACCGACCCTGATCAACAGCGGCGAGCATTACCTCGACCGCCTCAGCCGCTTCGCCTGCACCTCGGTGCCGCTCAAGGACCCCCACGGCCGGGTGGTTGGCGTCATCGACCTGACCCGCGAAGGGCACCTGGCCGAGCCGCGCGACAGCTTCGCCACGCTGCTGTTGGCGGCCGGCAATATCGAGAGCCGCCTGTTCGGCCTCAGCTACCCGCAGCAACTGGTGCTGGCCTTCCATTCACGCCCGCAGTACCTCGGCTCCGCCTGGCACGGCCTGCTGGCCCTGAGCCTGGACGGCGAACTGCTGGCCGCCAACGACCAGGCCTGCCACCTGCTGCGGGTGGAGCGCCAGGCGCTGGTGGGCCACAGCTGCGAGGAGTTGCTCGGCGCCCGCGCCTCGGGCTTCCTCGCGCGCCTGCTGCAAGGCGGCGTGAGTAGCGTGCAGACCCCACGCGGCGAGTTCTTCTTCCGTGCCCTGCACCTGCCCCGGCACATCGGTGTCGCCTCGGTGGCACCGGCCAGGCCGACCGCCACGCCCGCGCCGGAGCTGGACGCCCTGGCCGGCGGCAACGCACGCCTGGCACGCGCCCTGCGCATGGCCCGCCAGGGGCTGGCCGGCGAGTTGCCGGTGCTGCTGCTGGGCGAAACCGGCACCGGCAAGGAAGTGGTCGCCCGTGCGCTGCACCAGGCCAGTGCGCGGGCGGGCAAGCCCTTCGTCGCGGTGAACTGCGCGGCGATCCCCGAAGGGCTGATCGAATCCGAACTCTTCGGCTACCGCGAGGGCGCCTTCACCGGCTCGCGCAAGGGCGGCATGGTCGGCCGGGTGATGCAGGCCCAGGGCGGCACGCTGTTCCTCGACGAGATCGGCGACATGCCCCTGGCCCTTCAGGCGCGCCTGCTGCGCGTGCTGCAGGAACGCCGCGTCGCGCCCCTGGGCGCTGGCGAGGAGCAGGAGCTGGACATCGCCGTGATCTGCGCCACCCACCGCGACCTGCAGCGCCTGGTGCAGGGCGGGCAGTTCCGCGAAGACCTCTACTACCGGGTCAATGGCGTCAGCCTGCGCCTGCCGTCACTGCGTGAGCGCGATGACCTGGCGGCGCTGATCCCCGAGGTGCTGGCGCGTCTCGGCGAGCCCGGCATGAGCCTGGACAAGGACCTGGCCGAACTGCTCGCCGGCTACGACTGGCCGGGCAACATCCGCCAGCTGGAAATGGTGCTGCGCTCGGCCCTTGCCATGCGCGAGCCCGGCGAACGTACGCTGGGCCTGGACCACCTCACCGACAGCCTGCTGGACGAGCTGACCAGCAGCCGCCGCCAGCCCGGCAGCATCCGCGAGAACGAGCTGGAGCTGATCCGTAGCGCCCTGGAACGCCACCAGGGCAATGTCTCCGCCGCGGCCGACGCCCTGGGCATCAGCCGCGCGACGTTGTATCGCAAGCTGAAGCAGCTGAGGGGATGAGTTCCATGCAGGAGCATATTGTTCTTGTAGGGGCGAATTCATTCGCCAAGGGCAACGTAGTTGCCCCGTTGGCAGCCCTCCGGCCTGCTGGGCGAATCAATTGGCTTTGTCTGCGTTAGCTATTGTGGTTTTAAAGCAAGCGCTCAAGCACGGCCCTTTCCGGGCGCCCAAGGGTTCGTGCCACCGCCACCGCATGGGTTTCGCTTCGCTCTACACCATCCTACGAAAGCCCGTGCGCACCACATGGCGATGCGCTGGACGAAGAAGTTGGAGCAGCGGCCAACGCCCCTCCAGGAGGCCGAACGCAGTCGTTGCGCCGGGAGACGAGCGGCATGGATGCCGCGAGAGGCGCGCCAGGCCATGGATGGCCCATCGCGCCGGCCCCCAGACGACGCTTGCGGCGAACGCACTTCAGTGCGGCCCGAAGGGCGAGCGTAGCGAGTAACGACGATGGAGTGAGGGAACCCCGGCGAAGCCGGGGCCGGATGATGGGGCAAGTTTTTTGGTTCCTTTTTACCGGGCTGGCGTTCCAGCGATTGGAAAAGGGACTCGCCCGGGGGGCGAAACCAGAAACATCACCAGAGCTCGGCAATCAGCTGGACTCAAATCCTCTAGCAACACTTAACGCAGACAGAGCCAATGAATTCGCCCCTACAGTGTTTCTGTGCCTCATGACCCGCCTCCTGCTCAAGCTCGTCGACGCCAACGACCCTGACCTGCTGCGCCGTGCCCTGGCCTGGCTCTACGGCTTCGTCCGCCCCCACGGCCGGGCCATCGCCGTGCTGCTAGGGTTGTCCCTCTGCGCCAGCCTCTTGGTGCTGGCCCAGCCCTGGCTGACCAAGACGCTGATCGACGACGGCCTGCTGGCCCGGGACTTCGGCACCCTGGTGCAGGTGGCGCTGGCGATGATCCTGGTCGGCCTGCTCGGCACGGCGCTGTCGGGCATCAACCGCTACCTGCACACGCGGCTCTCGGGGCGCATCCTCTTCGCCCTGCGCGATGACCTCTATCGCCACCTGCAGCAGCTGTCGCCGGCCTTCTTCGGGAGCAAGCGCCTGGGCGACATCCTGTCGCGGCTGGATGGCGACGTGGCGGAGATCCAGCGCTTCGCCGTGGACTCGCTATTCTCCGCCGTCTCCAGCGTCATCGGCCTGGTGGGGGCGGTGGCGCTGATGCTCATGCTGTCCTGGCAGCTGTCGCTGCTGCTGGCGCTGCTGATCCCCATCGAGGTGCTCTGGCTGCGCTGGATGCGGCGCAAGGTGGAGCGCGAGGTGCGCAGCCTGCGCGAACGCTCGGCGGACGTGTCGTCCTTCCTGGTGGAAACCCTGCCGGCGATGAAATTCATCCAGGCCGCCGGTGCCCAGCAGCGCGAAGCGCGGCGCCTGGAAGGCTTGGGGCAGGGCTACATGCGCCAGCTGCTGCGGGTGCAGGTCACCGAGTTCTTCACCCACGCGGTGCCCGGCACGCTCACCTCGCTGTCCCGCGCCTGCGCCTTTCTCATCGGTGGCTACTGGGTGATCCAGGGCACCTGGCAGTTGGGCGCGCTGATCGCCTTCTCCACCTACCTGGGCATGGCCGTGGGGCCGGTGCAGAGCCTGCTGGGGCTCTACGTCGCGCTGCAGCGCATGACGGTGAGCCTCGGCCGGGTGATGGAGCTGCAGCAGGAACCGGTCACGGTGCGCCAGAGCGACGCGCCGCAGCCGATGCCGGAAGGCCGTGGCGCGCTGCGCCTGGAGGGCGTGCACTTCGCCCACGAACAGCGTGCCGGCGTGCTGCTCGATGGTGTGGACGCGAGCATTCCCGCCGGCCTCAAGGTCGCCATCAGCGGGGCGTCGGGCGTCGGCAAGTCCACCCTGATCGACCTGCTGCAACGCTTCTACGACCCGGACCGGGGCCGCATCCTGCTGGACGGCGCCGACCTGCGCGAACTAGACCTGCTGGCCCTGCGCCGGCGCATCGCCGTGGTCAGCCAGGACATCGTGCTGTTCCGCGGCACCCTGGCGGAGAACCTCGCCTACGCCGCCCCCGACGCCAGCCGCGACGCCATCGAGCAGGTGGCGCGGCTGGCCCGCCTCGATGGCCTGATCGCGTCCCTGCCCCTGGGGCTGGACAACCCCCTGGGCGAGCGTGGCCAGCAGCTTTCCGGTGGGCAGAAGCAGCGCATCGCCATCGCCCGCGCGTTGCTGCAGGACCCGCTGATCCTGGTGCTGGACGAGGCCACCTCGGCGGTGGACGAAGCCACCGAGCGCGACGTGATCGCCGCCATCGACCAGCTCTTCGCCGGGCGCACGCGCATCCTCATCAGCCACCGTGCCTCCACCCTGGCCGAGGCCGATCTCGCGTTCCGCATGGAGCAGGGCCGCCTGCAGCACCTGGAGCCGGTGAGCCATGGGCACTGAGCTGGTCATCGGCATCATCGACAGCGGCTTCGCCTCCGAGCAGGTCGCGCGGGTGACGCTGGCCCGACGCTTCTGGCTGGAGGGCGGCGAGCTGCAGGAAGGCGAGGCGCAGCCCGATGCCCTCGGCCACGGTCCCCTGGTGCTGGATGCCATCGGCCCGCCCAGCGCGCCGGCGCGCATCTGCATGGCGCAGGTCTTCGGCGAGCGTTGGCAGACCAGCCCGTTGCAGGTCGCCGCCGCCCTGTACTGGCTGGCGGAGCAGGGCGTGGCGTTGATCAACATGAGCCTCGGCCTGCGCAATGACCGCCCCGTGCTGCGCGAAGCCTGCGCGCTGGTGCAGAGCGCCGGTGTGCTGCTCTGCGCTTCCAGCCCCGCCCAGGGCGCGGCGGTGTATCCGGCCGGCTACCCGGGGGTGATCCGCATCACCGGCGATGCCCGTTGCGCGCCGGGGCAGTGGTCCTGGCTGGGCAGCCCCCAGGCCGATTTCGGCGCCCATGTCAGTGCCGCCAATGGCGTGTCCGGAGCCAGCATGGCCTGCGCTGCACTGAGCGGAATCATCGCGGCCCACCTGCGCGAGCACCCCGGTGCCGGCCGCGAGGCGGTGCTGCGCTGGCTGCACGAAGGCGCGGCCTTCACCGGGCCGGAGCGCCGCCATGGCTGAGATCGTCGTGCTCGGCGCCGGCCCGGCGGGGGCGGCGGTCGCCCTGGGGCTGAAGCGGCTGGGCTACCCGGTGCGGGTGGTCACTGAGTGGCGGCGTTTCGCGGCGCTGGAGGGCGTGTCGCAACGGGTGCTCGAAGGCCTGCGTCATGCCGGCCTCACCCATGCGCTGGCCTGTGCCGATGCGCCGTCGCCACGGCGGGTTGCCTGGGGCGCTGGCAGCCAGTCGATCAACCAGGAATGCCTGCTGGACCGGCCGCGCTTCGATGCGGCGCTGCGCGAGGACCTGGCCGCTGCCGGTATCGCGGTGCAGGAAGCGCGGGTGCTGCGGGTCGAGCCGCTGGAGCGTGGGCACCTCGTGCATCTCGATGGCGGCGCGCCGTTGCGTGCGGACTTCCTGGTAGAGGCCCGGGGTCGCCAGGCACCGCTGGCGGGGGGCGCCTGCGTGGCCCGGAAACCCTCAGCCTGCTCAATACCTGGCGCGATGCGCCGGGCCGCCCAGGCTCGGCGCTGGAAAGCCTGGCCGACGGCTGGGCCTGGATGGCACGGCGGGAAGACGGGCGCTGCTACTGGCAGATCACCCGCGACGCCCAAGGCCTGCCACCCAAGGAGCACCTGCCGGCCTGGTGCGCGGTGCGGCGCGGCGAATCCACCCTGGTGCGCGAACTGTTCGGCGAGGCCGCGTTGCAGCCGGCCGACCTGCATGCCCGCAGCAGCACCGCCATCCTCTTCAACGAGGCCGTCGGCGTGGATTGGCTGCGGGTGGGCGATGCCGCCATGGCGGTGGACCCGCTCTCGGGCAACGGCATCTTCCAGTCCCTGTCTTCGGCGTTGCAGGCGCCGGCGGTGATCAACACCCTGCTGCAGCGGCCGGAACGCATCGCACTGGCCCGGCGCTTCCACCAGCAGCGGGTGGAGCAGCTGTTCCTGCGCTTCGCCCGCACCGGCCGCGACTTCTACGCCCTGGAACGGCGCTGGGCCGAGCAGCCGTTCTGGCGGGAGCGCAGCACCTGGCCGGATGCCGAGCCACTGCACGCACCGGCCGATATCAACCAGCTGCGTGTTGCGCGCGCGCCCGTGATCCAGGGCGACCTGATCGAGGAACGGGAGGTGGTGGTCACCGCCGATCAGCCCCTGGGCATCTGGCACCTGGACGGCATTGCACTCGCGCCCATCATCCAGGCGTTGCACGCCGGGCAACTGGCCGAGGCGCTGGCGGGCCTGGCGCCCGAGGCGCGGCGCAAGGTGCAGGGCTGGCTGCTGGGGCAGGGCTATCGGCCCTGATTCGTGTGTTTCCTGTCCTGTTCGGAATGGGCGAAGGCTAGAATGCGACGCTGATTCAGCCTGGCCATTGAAGGGACCCCCATGCATTTCGACCTGATCCAGACCCTCAGCCTCGCGGGCAAGAACTCGGTTCCCAACGACGACCGCATCGGCAGCGCCGAGCAGCATGCCTGGGTCATCGACGGCGCCACCGACCTCGGCGAACCGGGGCTCATGGGCGAGCGCGGTGGCGCGGCCTGGCTGGCCGGCTCGGCGCATCGCGCATTCGCCGGTGCCTCGGGCCCGCTGGCGGAACTGTGCAACGGGGTGTTCGACCGCGTCGCCACGGACTATGCGCGTGACCGCCAGCGCGAGCCGGTCGCCCACTGGGAGTTGCCCCGCGCCTCGCTCGCCGCCGTGGCCATCGAGGGCGAAAGCCTCGCCTGCGGCCATCTCGGCGACTGCGTCGTCATCCACCGCAGCGCCAGCGGCGTCGCCTTCCTCACCCCCGAGCCGAACCGCGACACCGAACAGGCCGAAGCCGCGGCCCTGGGCCCGGGCACCGGTGCCGACAACGTGCGCAGCGCCCACGTGCTGGCCGACCGCCGCGCCGCCCGCGAACGCCCCAAGGCGGTACTGAGCGTCGACGCCGAGCAGGCGAAGGCCGGCATGCACTACGCCCGCGCGCCGCTGGCCAGGGGCGACGACCTGTTGCTGATGACCGATGGCTTCGCCGCGCTGTTCGACACCTACCGCCACTACGACGCCGCCACCCTGGTGGCCCGCGTGCTGGAAAGCGGCCTGCTGCCCCTGGCCGCCGAACTGCGCCGCATCGAACTCGAAGACGCCGCCTGCCTGCGCTACCCGCGCTTCAAGGCCAGCGACGATGCCTCGGTGATCTGGTTGCGGGTGGGGTAGGGCAGGCCGGCTTTGTAGGGCGGGTGAAACCCGCGATTGTCCTGTTATCGGACCGTCGGGTTGCACCCGACCTACGTGAAGTCGCAACACCGCAGTTCGAAAGGGAGAGAAACACCCCATGGAGTATTACACCTGCCGTATCCAGTTGCGTGGGCAGAGCCATTTGTTCATCTGGTACTGCGACGACACTGATGGCGTCGTGAAGAACGATGTCGGCAAGGTGGTCACCTTCGCGTCGGAGCGCGATGCCGGGCGCTATCTGGAACAACTGGGATTGCAGTTGCAGGATCAGGACGAAGTGCCTGACTACGATTTCGACGAGATCGCTCTCTGGTGCGTATCGCCAGACGTCGAATCGATCGATTGCTCGGACTTCCTGAATACCTGGAACATGCTCGTCGACCTCATCGGCAAGCCGGCGAGCCCATCCGCATTCAGGGAGGCCAACCAGCGCCTGGACCACATCTACGACACGCTGTTCTGGGGTAACAATCTGCCTTCCGTCACGCCCGAGGGGGAGCACTTCACGCCCGCCTGGCCGGATGAGGACATCCAGGAAATAGCCTGCCTGTTCACGGCGGGTATCGCTGAAATCTCGGTGCTGTTCGAAGTCGAACCTTATCGCTTAGTGACTGAAGCCGGACGCTGATCCGGCTTCACCCGCGTCGCACCACCGGCACCCATACCTCCACGAACCCCGTCCCCTCCATCGGATCAAAATCGGCGCTGTACTGCTCGAATTCCGGGGCGTCGGCGAAGGCGTACTCGGACTCGGGCAGCCACTTGTTGAAGATGGTGAGGAAGGTCTGGTGGATGGTCGAGATGTGGCCCAGGTGGCGGAACACGGCGTAGTCCTGCCGGGGCACCTTGAAATGGCGCAGGGCGGGCGGTAGGCCCTCGGTACGGGGCACTTCGACTCCGGCGATGTATTCGAAGCTGCCGTCCTCGCCCGGGTTGCAGCACAGCCCGTAGGTGACGTAGCTGGTCTGCCCGGGGATGTTGCCCAGGTAGGGCACGAAGGCCTGCCACAGGCCGACGATGCCTTCGTTGCGGTCGAAGGTGAAGCGCTCGCCCAGACCGGCGATGATGAATTCGGCGCGGGTTTCGTAGCGGGGTTCGGACAGTTCCACGAAGCTCATTTCTTTCATGCGCAAAGGCTCCACCAGTGACAGGTTCCCGTGCCCCTGTTCGCGAACCTGCCGGGGCGTTACGCCGAACAGGTC
Organism: Pseudomonas sp. 57B-090624; assembly: GCF_003234055.1. Taxonomy (NCBI): domain Bacteria; kingdom Pseudomonadati; phylum Pseudomonadota; class Gammaproteobacteria; order Pseudomonadales; family Pseudomonadaceae; genus Pseudomonas; species Pseudomonas sp. 57B-090624. The sequence continues at coordinate 11,752 of NZ_QKRU01000086.1, read as the reverse complement.
GCTGAAGGCACGCGTGAAGGCTTCATGGGAGCCGTAGCTGGCATCCAGCGCGATATCGAGGATGTCGCGCTTTCTCTCGCCCAGTGCCAGCGCCGCCTGGCTCAACCGGCGCGCACGGATGTAGCGCATCACCGACCAGCCCGTGGCCAGCGAGAAGAACCGCGACAGGGCGAAAGGCGACAGGCCGAACTGGCGCGCGACGTGCCCGAGGTCCAACTCGGAGCCCAGCTCCGTTTCGATGAACCACAGGACTTTCTCGATGCTTGGCATAGGGGCTCCTTGAAGACGGGGCGACGTTAGCAGGGGAGCAAAGGGGGGATTTGATCGTTCTTGCGGCCCGGCTATCGACGGACGTGCCGGGCGCCGAATTGTAGGGGCGACTTCAGTCGCCCGCTCTAGACATCACTCCTCGTGCCGCCCCTCGACGCCCCAGCCGCTCGCCTTGCACAGCACGTCGAAATCACGTGCCAGCTCCGCCAGGGTGATGGCGCCGAGGCGGTCGATGAGCAGCGCTTCGGCCTGGTTCAGGGCGTCTTCCAGGGCGGCGTTGACCACGCGCTCGACGGCGCATTCCGGGGTTTCGTTCTCGATGCCGATGGCGAAGATCCTCGGGCCGCCGACGGCGTTGTGGATGTCCAGCAGGGTGATGGTTTCGAGGTCGCCGGCCAGGGTCCAGCCGCCGCCGTGGCCTTTCTCCGAACTCACATAGCCCGCCTGGCGAAGGCCGGCCATGGTGCGGCGGACCACCACCGGGTTGGTGTCCAGCATCCGGGCGATCTGTTCAGAGGTGAAGGGTTGGTCGTGGCGGGCCATGTGCAGCAGCACATGGAGCATGCGGGAGAGCCTGCTGTCCTTTCTCATTGCATTGCCTCTGTTGCGCCTTGCGTCAGGTGGAACGAATGACGCCACTTTATAAGTTGCGTGATAAAAAATCCTCGCTCTATCATGTAGCTCTAAAAGTTTCATGATTTTCGGCCGGCCATTCCGAGTCCCGGATGCCGGCGAGCAACGGAGGAGAGCAGCGATGCAATACGACGTGATCATCATCGGCGGCAGCTATGCCGGCCTGTCGGCGGCCATGCCCCTGGCGCGGGCGCGCCGGCGCATCCTGGTGGTGGACGAGGGGTTGCGGCGCAACCGCTTCGCCGCCCATTCACATGGCTTCCTGACCCAGGACGGCAACGCGCCCGGTGCCATCGCCAGCCAGGCACGCGAGCAGGTGATGGCCTACGAGACGGTCGAGTGGCTCACCGGCAAGGCCGTTGCCGTCGCGCTGACGGAGCGGGGTTTCCGTGTCGAGATCGAGGGCGAGGAGCCGCGCGAGGCGCGCCGGCTGATCTTCGCGGGCGGGGTCGTCGACCAGCTCCCCGAGATCCCCGGCCTGGCCGAGCGCTGGGGCAGCCGGGTGTTCCATTGCCCCTACTGCCACGGCTACGAGCTGCAGCAGGGGCGGATCGGCGTCATCGCCACTTCGGCCATGTCCATGCACCTGGCGCTGCTGCTGCCGGATTGGGGCAGCACGACGCTGTTCCTCAACCAGGCGTTCGAGCCCGACGCGGAGCAACTGGCCAAGCTCGCCGCGCGCGGCGTGACGCTGGAGCACGAGCCCGTGCGCGGTATCGACGGCGAGCTGGATGTGGTGCTGCACGACGGGCGGGTGATCAGCCTGGATGGCCTGTTCGTGCCCACCCACATCGATGTCGCCAGCTCGCTGCCGCAGATGCTGGGCTGCGAGTTCGACGAGGGCTTCTACGGGCGGATCATCCGCACCGACGCGATGAAGGCGACCAGCGTGAAGGGCGTCTACGCCTGTGGCGACGCGGCGCGGATGGGGGGCTCGGTGCCCCTGGCGGTGGGCGACGGGACCTTGGCCGGTGCCGCCGCGCACCAATCGCTGATCTTCGACAGCCATTGATGACGGAGGCTTGCATGCAACCATTTTCCGACCCGCAGGCCGTCGCCCGTTACGCGGAGGGGCCTGTCCGCCAGGTGCCCGGGTTCCATGCCTTGCAGCGGATGGCGACCATTCTGCTGGCCGAGCGGGTGCCTGCGCAGGGCCGGGTGCTGGTGCTCGGCGCCGGTGGTGGCCTGGAGCTGAAGGTATTCGCCGAGGCGCAGCCCGGCTGGCGCTTCGTCGGGGTGGACCCGTCGGCGGACATGCTCGCCCTGGCCCGCCAGACCCTGGGCGAGCTCGAGGCGCGCGTGGACCTGCACGAGGGGTATATCGAATCGACTTCCCTTGAGCCCTTCGACGGCGCCACCTGCCTGCTCACGCTGCATTTCCTGCCGGAGGAAGAGCGCCTGCGCACGCTCCGGGAGCTGCTGCTGCGCCTGAAGCCCGGCGCGCCGCTGGTGGTCGCCCACCACAGCGTTGCGCAACCGAGTGCGGACCGGGCGCGTTGGCTCGGGCGCTACGCGGCCTTCGCCACGGCTTCCGGCGTTCCCGCGGCCCAGGCCGGGAGTGCGATCCCGGCCATCAACGAGCGGTTGCCGCTGCTCTCGCCCGAGCAGGATGAGGCGCTGCTACGCCAGGCCGGTTTCGAGGGCGTCGAGCTGTTCTACGCCGGCTTCACCTTCAGGGGCTGGGTGGGGTATCGGCCGGGTTGGTAGGCCGATCCGGCGAGCACCGGAGTGGAGTCGCTGGCAGCCGAAAAAAAGCCCGCTCCACGGAGCGGGCTCGTTGCATGGCCGAAGGCGCCGACTCAGCCGATCAGGGTATAGCCGAAGGGGTTGTGGCGCAGGTCGCCGAGCTTGTAGCCGAAGTCGGGGCGCTTCTTGTAGGGAGTGAGCGGCTCGCTGGCTTCCTCCAGGCCGAAGGTCGCCAGGAAGGCCTTCTCGAAGCGCGCGACCGAGTCGATCTGCTCCTGCTCCGACGGCTCCGCATCCTCGCCGAAGGCGATCACGAAGTCCGGCAGCCCCAGGTTCTGCATGCCGCAGGTGTAGAGCTTGTCGTCGTCGCTGATGGGCTTGCGCACGAACATCTTGTACAGGGCCAGCAGCATGGCCTTCTGGTCGCGCTGCTCCACCGCGTCGGTCATCTGGGTGATCAGCTCGCGCCAGCGCACGAGGCCATGGGCGAGGCCGGCGGTCTCGATCTTGGCGGCGGTGATCATGCCCTTGTCGATCAGGTTGCCCAGGCAGCGCGCGGTCACCATCGCCACGGAGATGCGCGTCCGCTCGGAGAAGATGTTGCGCACGATGAAGTAGGCGGAGGCGGTGTGGTTCTCGATGTTCTCCCAGTCCTGGTCGGTCATCGAGGGCTCGGTGCGGTCCATGCAGGCCGAGTAGGAGCGGGGCATGCGGTCGTCGTTCACCAGTTCGCTGAACTCCGGGTCCAGGCGATAGGTGTCGACGAAGGCTGCGGCGGCCATTTCCTCGAACTCCGACTTCAGCGCATCGAAGGAATCCATGTTGCCCAGCACGTTGAGGATCATGGCCGGGGGCAGGCTGGCCTTGATGTTGGTCAGCTGCTCGTCCTTGGCGGCGATGTAGGCCTCCAGCGCCTCGAAGTGCTTCACGGCGCTTTCCTGGATCGCCGCGCTCTGCTCGGCGATGGGGAAGGTATCGAGCGTGTCCTCGCCCTCTGCATCCACCTCGACGGGCTGGTAGCGCACCTCGTATTCGCGGGTCTCGTGGTCCACCAGCTTGAAGATGTAGTGGCGGTGGTCGCTGTGCCCGTTCCTGGCGGCCGGGCTGTCGAAATTCTCCACCGCGACGCGGATGCGGTGCTGGTCGAACACGACGAACGCCTCCGTCTCCTCGCCATCGTCCAGTTCGAGGGTCACCCACTCGTCGTTGTCATTGCCTTCGATGTACGCGTGGAAGTGCTCTTCCACGTACTCCGAGTTCAGCAGGGCCTGGATGCGGTCGTAATCGATTGCGGCGAGAGCGGGGCTCGGGGCGTTGGCCATGGTGCGTCCTGTCGGGCTCATTCCATCGGCTGCCGGCGGCAGCGGATGGGTGGGGGATCGGGTTGTACTTGAGGCCGCGATTATCGGGGGAGCTGGGGAGGGAATTCTGTGAGAGAGGCCTGAATCCGTGGAGGAGGGGTGGCCGGTGGTCGGCGCGTCGGCAAAGTGACCCAGCCACTCAATATGCATCGCCGGACCATTTCTCCAGTACGGCCTGCACCTCCTCATCGCTGGCGAAGTCGCCGGCATCAGCCTCCTTCAAGGCGCGCTCTGTTTCCGCCAGTTGCCAGACTTCACGGTGCAGGTATTGCCACAGCGCTTCCTCCGCCAGGGAGTCTTCACTGCGGCCAGTGGCCTTGGCCAGGCTGGCCAGGTACTGGGCGACCTTCTCGGAAATAGTGAGCGAAACGAGTGACATGGCGACCTCCATGTACGGTCGGGCTGTATCGCCTGGAGCAACACGGTTGCTCCCGGCGAATCCTCAGGTAGATGGGACGGGGTCCCGGCTATTTACCCGGCAACTGCGCCAACTCCGCCAGTTTGCAGAAGTCCTCATAGTTGTTGCGCGACAGGTGAACCATCGCGTCCATCAAGGCCCCTTCCCGGTATCGGCTGAGGTAGGGGTAGTCAGCGCCGTCGCGCAAGGCTGCGAAATCTAGGAGCAACTCCGCCATCACCTGGGTGGTGTGCAGTCGCGTGTCGAGGTGGTCGACCAACTGCTGGATGCGTTGCTCCTTGTAATCGATTAGAGGGGCGCTGTTCATGCCGAGGCCTCCTTTGTGGATACGTGGAGGGGGTGAGCAAGAGGGACATAAGCTTCGTGCATGGTGGTTCTCCGTTATGGGGTCAGGAGCTGGCACCAATTCGCTGTCAATCGAAGGGTGGCAGACCGCGCGGGGTTGACAGACCGGCTAACGGGAACCGGCAGACCGCGAAGGTCTCCCCGCGCGATCTGCCATAGAGCAGAGCAGCTATGAAAGCTGCATGCGTACCGATGCCTGCAAAAAACATTCGCTGTTTCTCGCATGCACGTCGTGGCGCATTCGCGCCCGTTAGTTTCGGGCTGTCAAACCCGGCCACGGGATTGACCGTGGCCGGGGCAGGATAGGGAGGAGGGGGCGGGAGGGCAAGGGGATATAGTCAGTATCTATTCGCCGGGCTACGCGTGGCCATCCCTTCTCATGAAGCCCTTCAATGCATCTTGCCTTTAAACTGCACTGATCAAAGTTTATTGATTACCTCCTGATCCGAATCACGCATGATATGGCGAAAATAAATAGCACCCCAAAAAGCATCAGAGCTGTTTTGAGTGATTCGTTGCTTGCGGTGTATGCAAGTGCCCCAGAGAAACCTATTGCAGTTATCCAGTCATAGGATTTTATTCTGGTTAAACCCAAGGCTAAATTTCGATTTGGGGAGAAAAATTTTGCCGCTAAAATCGAAAAAAATACCACTAATGCAATGAATTCTGGATTTTTCTCATCTGTAAATTTCCACAACAAAAAACACAGGGCGGAGATGCCTGCTGTTATGCATGTGTATAGTGATTTATTAATTTTGAGAACTCTATTTTTAGTCTTCTGAGGCATCGATTGTCGAGGAGGTGCTACTGCGTAAATAGGTGCCCATGCCAGTGGTTGGCAGTGTGAAATCGCATTAGTACAGGCTAGGTTGTAGGCGCTGCACCAACTTGAACGCCGTGCTGGTACAACCTGAAACCGTGGTCAGAGCGGCCTGCTGGGGGGCTGGTGACAGTAATATGCGATCAATGGCTGAGCATTGCCTCATTCGACGCAAACACAACTCAAATCCCGACAGCAACTGAGGCGGGTTAGTCGAAGAGGTAACTCGTTGAGTAATGTTGTGGTCGCAACCCAAGCCATGCTGTTGTCGTCTCAACCGGCGGCAGGAAATTGAGGTGAGCTTCGATTCGCACGCTTGATAATTGTTTGCCCTAAAGTCAAGGCTTATATTCATATGCTGTATACCTGTCAGCATAAAATGTGGCTAGATCTTTCTCTGATTCATAAAGTTCAGACCAGACCTCATAGCCATCTATCAAAGACTCTCCATCTTGTAAAAAGCAAGCTTGCTCAGGGTGAGATTCAAATCCGCAGCATTCTGCATATTCAACTGCTTCCTGTTCACCTTTTAGGTAGGCTGTTTCAAGGTCCGGCGCTTCAAAACAGACTGTGCGCTCTTCAAAAATATTTTTTCCATCCTCTTTCTTCCCAAAGAGATATACATTTCTTATAGCGTACCAAGGCATGTGGCCTCCTAATGTTTCTTTTTCATATATTTGAACTATCACATAACTCGTATTTTGTTATTGACTTCGCATGCTAGCTCCGAGATGGAGTAAGTGCTGTTGTCAGGCTAGGGATATGAGTCTTATCCTTACAAAGGGGGCATTCGACCGCGCCGATTGCGACTCATATTCACTCCACAATCCTCGCGCTACCCGCACTACGATATCGCTTCGTCGACTTAGCACGTTGCCTTCGCCGGCTAACCTATCTACAAAACTAGTCATTGTTGGCCTAGGTCAATGATGTCTGGGCGCGTAGGTGAGCTCCAGCCCGGAAATGAAGGGGAGGCTTGAGCATGTGACGCTGGAGTGTTGTGTTCTTCTTCACACCGTAGATCTACAGGGCAGTTGGGATTAGGGAAGTTAAGCTCTTCGCACAGTGCACAAGGAGCTGCGCCAGCGATGCATGCAAGTTCGATGTGAATAAGTGGGCCGCGAATAGATCTGATCTTTCCCCCCTTGGATTTTCGACTACCTCTCTCCCCCATAGCTTTTTCATGAGTTTTTAGCTTTTTCTGCAGTGCGTTTCTAGTTTTTTTGTCGAGGTTTGGGTCTTTTAATTGCTCTTTGATTCGGTCTACTTGTGCTTGATCAAGTTTATGGTTTCCTTCAGCTGTTAAACCATACGCATCGAAGTAGCCCAGGGGATTACCTTCTACATATCCATAGGTATTTAATCCCCCATCCAACCCAATCGGATCACTCTCCACATACCGCCCGGTCTCCGGATCGTAGTCCCTGAAGTAGTTGTAGTAGAGCGCACTGTGCGCATCGGCGACTTGGCCCGGGAAGCGCAGGATCACATCGATGTTGCTGCCATAGGTGTTGGGTTGCCCCACACCGAATGCATCGCTCTGCCAGCTCCACACCAGGTTGCCGCCCTGGTTGGTGGCCAGGCGCGGGGTGTTGAGGTGGTCGCTGTGCAGGTAGGTGAGGGTGGTGCTGGCAATGGTGGTGCCGGCAGCGTCGTAGCCGAGGTCGATCTGGGCGATGGGCAGGCTGTCGAGCCAGACGTAGTAGCTGGCTTTGCTCTTCTTGCCGCTGCTGGTGTAGCGCACCTGGCCGAGCACCTGGCCGTCGGGGCCGTAGAGGTAGGTGTAGGGCGTGTGGGCGGTGCCTTGCTGCACATCTTTGAGCACGCGCTGGCCGAGGGCGTTGTAGGCGTAGGTGGCGATGGGCGTGCCGGCCTCGTCGGTGACGGCGTTGAGGCGGCCCTGGTCGTCGTAGGTGTAGCGGCGGCTCTGGCTGTAGCGGGTGTAGTTGCCGGCGGCATCGGCTTCGACGGCGTAGCTGGTGCTGCGCTGGCTGAGGCGGTTGCTGTCGGGGGCGTAGTGCAGGGTCTGCTTGGCGGTCTGCGCTTCGCTGCCGTTGCTGGTGGCGTAGGTGGTGCGCGAACTGCGGTTGCCGGTGGCGTCGTAGGCGTAGGCCTTGCGGCTGGCGGAGGCCTTTTCCTCGGTCAGGCGATCAAGGGCGTCGTACTGGTAGTCGAGGCTGCCGAACAGGCTGTGGGCGTGGGCGGTGATGTTGCCGTTGGCGTCGTGGCTGTAGCTGCTCTGCCAGTTGCCGACCTGTTGGGCGGTGAGCTGGTAGTCCTGGTCATAGGTGCGGCTGAGGACGATGCCGTTGTTCCAGGTGAGGCTCTTCAGCGGCCCGAAGGGGGCGTAGCCGATGTTGCTGGCGAGGCTGGTGGGGGTTGCGCTGCCCACCGCAAAGCCGACCTGACTGACCTGGCCAGCGGCGTTGCGGCTGTAGTGGATGCTGAAGCCGGCCGGGTAGTCGATGCGGATGAGGTTATTGGCGGCGTCGTAGGCGTAGCCGAGGGTGTCGTACTGATCGCTCCCCAGCACGGCCACGGAGCGCAGCTGCTCGATGAGGTTGCCGCGCTCGTCGTACTTGTAGCCGAGCACGCCGCTGGCGTCCTGCACCGCAGTGAGGCGGCCCACCCCTTTGTTGCCGTTGGCGGTCATGTCGTAGTGGTACTGGACGTTGAGCGCGGGGGTGGCGGGGTACTGGCGGCCGGTGAGGCGGTCGAGGGCATCGTAGCTGTAGGTGGTGACGATGCCGCGGGCATCGGTCTTGCGGATGACGTTGCCGGCGGCGTCGTGCGCGTAGGTGGTGGTGCCGGTGTCGGGGCTGATGAGTTGGGTGAGGTTGCCGAGGCCGTCGTATACGTAGCGGGTGGTAACGCCGCGCGGGTCGACGACCTGGGTGAGGTTGTCCTGGGCGTCGTAGCCGAGGCGGGTGACCTTGTTCAGCGGGTCGGTGCTGGAGACCAGGCGGTCGAGGGCGTCATAGGCCTTTGTGTGGCTGAACTGGCGCGGGTTGGTGTCGGTGGTGGGGTTGTCGTTGAGGTCGTACTGCCGGCTGTGGGTCTGGCCACCCGCGCCGACCGAGCGCAGCAGGCGGCCGAGCTCGTCATACACCCACTGTTGCTGCTGGGTGAGGTTGTTGGAGGCGTCCTTGATGCGCTGGGCGGTGCGGTTGCCCATGGCGTCGAGATCGAACTCGACCTGCTCGCCGAGGTTGTTGGTGATCTTGGTCAGGCGCCGGGCATCGTCCCAGGTGTAGGCGAGCCAACTGCCGTCGCCCCGGGTGACCTTGGTGATCTGGCCGATGGCGTCGTGCTCGAAGGCGGTGGTGCCGCCGCCGACGCTGACCGAGGCGAGCCAGCCCTGCGGGGTGTAGGTGAGGGCGGTGGTGACGCCGTTGGGGTCGATGACGGTTTGCGGGTTGCCGTAGCTGTCGAAGCTGGACAGCTGGGTGATGTGGCCGAGGGCGTTGGTGACGCTGGTGAGGTGGCCCTGTGCGTCGTAGGCGTAGCGGGTGATGTCCTGGACATCGGTGCGCGGGCCATCGGCGGTTTCGATCTGGCCGCTGGCGGTGTAGGTGTAGCTCCAGTTGCGCGGGGCGGCCTGGAGGCCGGTGGCGGCGAGGGTGCCGACCAGGGCGAGCGTGAGGACGCTCAAGTGGTGGTGCAGGGGTTTCATGGGCAAGTCCTTGTGCAGATCAGCGCGGGCTTACGCTCTGGCTGAGTGGGCGTCCTTGGTCGTCGTAGCTGTAGGTGGTGATGCGGTCGGGCTCGGTCACGCTGGCCGGCAGGAACAGGGTCGGGTGCCAGGTGGTGGTGACGGTGCGGGCCTGGGGCGTGCCGTAGGCTTCGGTGCGGGAGACTTCGAGGCCACGGTCGTTGTAGTCGAAGGTGGTGACGTTGCCCTTGTTGTCGGTACGGGTCTTCACCAGGCCCCGGTCGTCGTAGGTGAAGGTGGAGTTGCTGTTGGGGCAGTTGGCTGAGGGCTCGCCTTCGATGGCGGTGATGCGTCGTATGCCTTGGATGGTCTGGAAGCGGTAGGTGGTGCGCTTGCCAAGGGCGTTGGTGACGGTGGAGGAACCGTCGGCGTTGTAGCTCACCAGGGTGCGCTCGGCGCCGCCGGCGTGCTCGCTGGAGATGGCGCGGCCCTGGTCGTCGTAGGCCCAGGTGGCGTAGCGGATGCCGCGTTCGTCGGTGATGCCGGTGAGGAGGTTGGGGTTGCGAGGATCATCATAGAAATAGTTTCTGGTCTCTCCGTTAGAGTAATTTAATCGCGAAAGCTTTCCATGGGCATTGTAAGTAAGGTCGATTTTTATATCCCCTAACTTGGCGGAGAGCAGCGCTGTGTTTCGTGTTTTTAGCTCTATTTCTTTGGTGGGTAGCTTTATAATGGTCGTGTCTGCTGACTGATTTATATATGTGGTTTCATCGTTACTGATGACTCTTGAAAGCCTGCCGCTGCTATCGAAGTTCAGGATTTTATTTTCTTGAGTGATATAAGTGAACAGCCCGTTTTCTATTATTAGTGAGCCGGTTCTTGGCAGGTTTGGTGTAAGCAAAGGATTGCCAGCGTTTGTGAAGTGTACAGCTTTACCGTCGTTTTTTGTGATGGTTATGTGATTGTCTTGGGTAGTTATTTGGTCTGAGTAGTTGTGGCGCCACACTCCATCGCTGGAGTTATAGAAGAGATTTAAGTTCGGTAGCAGGTCTTCGGTCTGAATTTTATTTCCCGTGGAAAAAACGATTGTATTGCCTGCTAAGGGGCAGGTGGCTTCGTCGGGCATGCCTTTTGGAGACGCTGCAAGATCGGGGTCGGGGGCTTCGCACTCGCCGGTCAAGGGGTTATAGCTTGAATTGGTCTGGCAGGAGTCACCAATTCTATAAATTATCTCGGTTCTCCACGAGCCGGATTGATCTTTAAATGTACACTTTCCGTCAAAAGTATAGAGTTCAATGCCGTAATAGGGCCAGTTTCGGGTGGACGCATAAGAAGAGCACGCGGCAACAGGGCTCTTGTTAGCATGGACACCGAATTCTAGTGTGGCGACTCGCCAATAATAAGTCGTAGCGCTGGCATTCTGGGAAGAAGTTAAAAGAATCGCCAAATACAGTAAGGGGTTCCAGTTTTTTTGAATGTCTTTATGGTTCATTGAGGCACTAGCTTTATTTGAGACGTAAGCCGAAGCAGATAAATGTCGCCGGGAAGTGCAGAGCTGCCAAAGCCTAGTTTTAAAGCTCCCCGAAGGCGGTAGTGCAAGCATTAGTCACAATCCTTTTTGATTCAGTGCGGCGTGACAACTTGGCTGAGTGGTCGTCCTTGGTTGTCGTAGCTGTAGGTGGTGATGCGATCAGGCTCGGTCACGGTGGCCGGTAGGAACAGGGTCGGGTGCCAGGTGGTGGTGACGGTGCGGGCCTGGGGCGTGCCGAAGGCTTCGGTGCGGGATACTTCGAGACCACGTTCGTTGTAATCGAAGGTGGTGACGTTGCCCTTGTTGTCGGTGCGGGTCTTCACCAGGCCACGGTCATCGTAGGTGAAGGTGGAATTGCTGTTGGGGCAATTGGCCGAGGGTTCGCCTTCGATGGCGGTGATGCGCCGTATGCCTTGGATTGTCTGGAAGCGGTAGGTGGTGCGCTTGCCGAGGGCATTGGTGACGGTGGAGGAGCCGTCGGCGTTGTAGGCCACGGTGACCTTTTCCGCACCGCCGGCGTGCTCGCTGGAGATGGCCCGGCCCTGGTCGTCGTAGGTCCAGGTGGCGTAGCGGATGCCGCGCTCGTCGGTGATGCCGGTGAGGAGGTTGGGGTTGGCGTCTTCGTATTGATAGGTCTGGCTGGAAACAGCTGCGCCTCGGGTGGTGGTAACAGCAGTCAACCTTCTGATGGAGTTGTACGTGTAGCTGATGGACATTTCTCCCATTGCAAATAGCTTGGGCTGATATTCAGCATCCTGTCGGAGAGTGGCCGTGTTGCCGAAAGAGTCGGTAATGGTTATGAGGGCGTCGAAGTAAGTCAGCGCTTGCCATTGACCATTTTTTTCAGTGATTTTTGAAAGCCGAAGTGCCGAATTGAAGGCGAGTTTGGTGCCGTTAGGCTCTTCAAATAAGGCGGCGGCAAAAACTGAGTGCAACACCTGACCTTTCCGGTACGGTGCTGCCCCTATGTCTTATACCGAACTCAGCGTTGAAGAGCGCGCCACCATTCAAATCGGTCGTACCCAAGGCTTCAGCC
>NZ_QKRU01000085.1:0-27225 GCF_003234055.1 Pseudomonas sp. 57B-090624 | reverse complement strand
CCCATGAACCACCACGCCTCGGGCTTCAGCCCCCTCGCCCGCCTGCTGCACTGGTCCATGGCGCTGCTCATCCTCGCCATGCTGTTCATCGGTGCCGGCATGGTGATCACCCTGTCCACCCGCCACACCTGGCTGGTGGAGCTGCACAAGCCGCTGGGCCTCCTCCTGCTGGTCCTGGTACTGCTGCGCATCACGGTACGCCTGCGTCGGCCACCGCCCGCGCTGCCTGCCGACCTCCCGGGCTGGCAGCGCGGGCTCGCCCACCTCTCGCACCTGCTGCTCTACGCGCTGATGCTGGCGATGCCGCTGGTGGGCTGGGCGATGCTGTCCGCCGGCGGCTACCCAGTGGTGTTGCTCGGCTGGCTGCAGCTGCCGGCGATCGCGCCCCATGACGCCGCGCTCTACGCCGTGCTGCGCCAGGCCCATCACTGGCTGGGCTACCTGCTGTTCGCCACGGTGCTGCTGCACCTGGGCGCGGCGCTGTTCCACGGCCTGATCCGCCGCGACGGCGTGCTCGCCAGCATGACGACCGGCAACGCGGAACGCTGACGGCAGGCACCAGGCGCATGGCCGGGCCGGCAAACCAACGGCCATGCGTGCGGTCTACGCTGCTGAACCCATTGAGCGGAGAACGCCCTTGAAGACTCGCCACTGCCTGCTCGCCACCCTGCTGTTCTGCGCTGCAGGCACCCAGGCCTCCACGCCCGAAGCCTGGCAGGAACAGGACAAACGCATGCTCGCCGCCTGCACCAAACTCAGTGGCTTGAAGGCGGTTAAGGCCGCTGGCCAGCCGGTGCTCTTCGACGACCGCCTGGGCATCACCGCCCTGGCCCTCAGCGGCCGCTACCCCCAGGCCCACATGAAAGACCGCGCCGGCCGCGAGCTGTGCCTGTACCAGCGCAAGAGCGGCAAGGCCTTCATCAGCGAGGCCGACAACCTGATCGACGCCCACAAGCCCTGACCGAAAAGAACGGTTACAGCGCGGCGCCGATTTTTCCTGTCGCCGCGCGCCGTTGTCTGGCAAAACCCTTGCCCACCCCACCCCGGAACCAAGGAGCCCGACCATGCGCACCGCCTGCGCCGCACTCTTGCTGAGCCTCGCCCTCCCCGCCCTGGCCGCCGAACCGCCCGCCTACGGGCCGGAACTCGAAGGCTTCGACTACCCGCACCCGGTCAAGCGCTTCGCCTTCGAATCCCAGGGCGAGAAGCTGCAGATGGCCTACATGGACATCCAGCCCGGCACGCCCAACGGCCGCACCCTGGTGCTGCTGCACGGCAAGAACTTCTGCGGGGCGACCTGGGAAGGCAGCATCGAGGCCCTCACCCAGGCCGGCTACCGCGTGGTGGTGCCTGACCAGGTAGGCTTCTGCAAATCCAGCAAGCCGCAGCGCTATCAGTTCAGCTTCCAGCAACTGGCCGCCAACACTCATGCGCTGCTGGCCACCCTGAAGCTGGAGAAGGTCACGCTGATGGGCCATTCCATGGGCGGCATGCTCGCCACCCGCTATGCGTTGCAGTACCCGGAGCAGGTCGAGCAACTGGTGATGGTCAACCCCATCGGGCTGGAGGACTGGAAGGCCATGGGCGTGCCCTGGCGCAGCGTCGACGCCTGGTACCAGCGCGAGCTGAAGACCACCAGCGACGCCATCCGTACCTACCAGAAGAACACCTACTACTCGGGCCAGTGGCGGCCGGAGTTCGACAAGTGGGTGGAAATGCAGGCCGGCCTGTACCGCGGCAAGGGGCGCGAGGCAGTGGCCTGGGACTCGGCGCTGACCTACGACATGATCTACACCCAGCCGGTGGTGCACGAGTTCGACCGGCTGCGCATGCCGGTGCTGCTGCTCATCGGCCAGACCGACAGCACCGCACCGGGCAAGGACACGGCGCCCGAAGCGCTACGAAGCCAGCTCGGCAACTACAAGGTGCTCGGCCAGCAGGCCGCCGAACGCATCCCCGACGCCCGCCTGGTGACCTTCGCCGACCTCGGCCACTCGCCGCAGATCCAGGCGCCCGAGGTCTTCCACAAGGCCCTGCTGGAAGGCCTTGGCAACCCCTGAGGTCGCACCCTGGCCGGCGCTGCACTATCATCGCCGGCCATTCACCCCGGGAGCCCCGCCCATGAACGACGAAATCACTCTTCTCAACCGCCTTGCCAACAGCGACATGCTGGAGATCGACGGCCTGCACGCCTGGCAGTTCGAGCTGGACGCCGGTGCCCTGCTGGTCGAATGCGTCGATGGCCGTACCCAGCGCCGCTGGCATTTCAGCGCGGAGCAGGTCCTGGCGGCGCGGTTCGACGGGGACAAGGGCGCCTGGACGATCCATGACGACCAGGGCCCGCACAGCCTGGTGTGCATGGAGGCCTTCAGCGGCAGCAACGACGACGATGACGACGAGCCGGACGAGGCCGCCAACGACGACGGCATCGACCGCGGCTGAGGCTTCAGCTCACCACGTTGCGGATGTAGCGCACCGCGACGTCGCCACGGTTGGCGTAGCCATAGGGCTGGCTGCTGGCGAAGACATGGAAGTCCCCCGCGCCGACGCGCACCTCGCCACCTGGCAGCTCCAGGGTCAACTCGCCTTCGGTGACATAGACCATCTCCCGCCAGCCTTCGGCGTCGGCCTCCGACACGTAGCGCTCCCCCGGTTCCAGCGACCAGGCCCAGAGCTCGACCTCGCGCCGCGCCGGGGCGCTGGCCAGCAGGATGGCGCGGCTGCGGGGGTCGCGGCCGACCCAGGCGACCGCCTCGATGCGCGAGCGGTCAGGCCGGCTCGGCGCCTGCACGAGGTCGGGGAAGAGCACGCCCAGCGCCTCGGCAATGCGGTCCAGGGTGGCCAGGCTGACGTTCACATCGCCGCCCTCGATGCCGACGATCATCCGCCGGCTCACCCCCGATGCGGTGGCCAGGGCGTCCTGGCTGAGGCCAAGTGCCTTGCGCAGCCGGCGCACATTGCCGGAGACGTGTTCGAGTACGTTGGGTCGGTCCATGGTGCTGGGCAGTATATTGCTCAAAAGCTGAATTTTGCGCATTATGTTGCACATAACCAACCAGAACAAGCGCCACCTCCTCGCCACTGCCTGATCCGGACCCTCCCATGAATTCCCGCACCCTCACCTCGACGCTGCTGCCCGTCGGCATCCTGCTGGTCGCCATGACCTCGGTACAGAGCGGCGCCTCACTGGCCAAGTCGCTCTTCCCCGTCATCGGCGCCCAGGGCACCACCAGCCTGCGCCTGATCTTCGCCGCCCTTTTCCTGCTGCTGGTGCTGCGCCCCTGGCGCACCCGCATCAACACCAGCGCGCTGGGCAGCGTCCTGGCCTACGGCACGGCGCTGGGCTTCATGAACCTGCTGTTCTACATGTCGCTGCAAACGGTGCCGCTGGGCATCGCCGTGGCGCTGGAGTTCACCGGCCCGCTGGCGGTGGCGATCCTGTCCTCCCGACGCCTGCTGGACTTCGTCTGGATCGCCCTGGCCGTGGCCGGCCTGGCGCTGCTGCTGCCCATCGGCGAAGGCGCCGCCGGCATCGACCCACTGGGCGCCGCCTATGCGCTGGGCGCCGGGGTCTGCTGGGGGCTCTACATCATCTTCGGCCAGCGCGCCGGGGCCGAACACGGCATGCAGAGCGCCTGCCTGGGCGTGATGGTGGCCGCCTTCGTCGCCGCGCCCTTCGGCATGGTGCACGCCGGCACGGACCTGTTGAACCTCGCCCTGATCCCCACCGCGCTGGGCGTGGCGCTGCTCTCCACCGCCATCCCCTACACCCTGGAGATGTACGCCCTGACCCGCATGCCGGCGCGCACCTTCGGCACGCTGATGAGCATCGAGCCGGCCCTGGGTGCCCTCTCCGGCCTGCTGTTCCTCGGCGAGCGCCTGTCCTTGCTGCAATGGCTGGCCATCGGCGCCATCATCCTCGCCTCCATCGGCACCACCGCCAGCATGAAGAGCCGCCAGGAAGCCGAAGGGCTGATTCCCGCCGACTGATCCGCTGCGAATGTTCTTGCCGAGAAGCGCCCTCCTGCGCAAGGCTATCGCCAGCCTTGCGCACCAACAGGATCAACCATGAACAAGTTCACTCCCGGCCCCAGCGGCTGCCCCCCGGTCAGCTGGCAGCTGGACCAGATCGTCTCCGAACTGCGCGCCGCCCGCGCCGAATGGCGCAACCGCAATGGCCGTACCCGGGACCGCGGCGGCCGCGAACTGCCGTCGCGTGTCGCGGTCGGCCAGATCATCGAAGCCATCAGTGGCGCCCTCTTCCCCATGCGCCTGGGCCCTACCGACCTGCGCGAGGAGAGCGAAGACTTCTACGTCGGCCACACCCTGGACACGGCGCTCAACGCGCTGGTCGTCGAAGTGCGCCGCGAGCTCGGCTACGCCGCCCGCAACGGCAGCGCCGACGATGGCGACAGCGAGTGCCAGGCGATCCGCGTGGTGAAGGGCTTCGCCGCCGCGCTGCCACAGCTGCGCGTGCTGCTGGACACCGACGTACTGGCCGCCTACCAGGGCGACCCCGCCGCACGCAGCGTCGACGAGGTGCTGCTGTGCTACCCGGGCGTGCATGCCGTGATCCACCACCGCCTGGCGCACTACTTCTACAGCAACGGGCTGCCGTTGCTGGCGCGCATCATCGCGGAGATCGCCCACTCGGCCACCGGCATCGACATCCACCCCGGCGCCACCATCGGCAAGAGCTTCTTCATCGACCACGGCACGGGCGTGGTGATCGGCGAGACGGCGATCATCGGCGAGCGGGTGCGCATCTACCAGGCGGTGACCCTGGGCGCCAAGCGCTTCCCCTCGGACGAGTCGGGCAACCTGCAGAAGGGCCAGCCGCGCCACCCGATAGTCGAGGACGACGTGGTGATCTACGCCGGCGCGACCATCCTCGGGCGCATCACCATCGGCAAGGGCTCGGTCATCGGCGGCAACGTCTGGCTGACCCGCAGCGTGCCGGCGGACAGCAACATCACCCAGGCCACCCTGCAGAACGATTGCGGCGCCTGAGACGCCCTGCCCCGCCAGCAAAGAACCCCGCGCACGCGGGGTTCTGCGCATCAGGCCGAGGTTTCCCGTGGCACGAACAGGCGGCGGGTCAGCATCAGGTGGAGGACGAAGGCGATCAGCGCGGCCAGCGGGATCGCCGTCAGCGCGCGGGTGATGCTGGAGCCGAAATCGGCCTGGCCCCGCAGCACCTCCAGGCGGCCGAAACGGGAAGGCTCGGCATTGGCGTAGGCCACCTTCACCGAGGCGCCCTCCCTGAGGTAAGGCTCGGCATTGGCGGCGGAGGTCTCGAAAGTGCCGTCGTAGGCCTTGCCGGCCACCTCGAAGACATAGTGGAAGTGGTAGGTCTCGCTGGTACGGCCGCGGCGGTGGTGTTCCTCGGTCACGGTGTCCAGGCTCACGGGCGCCACCACCTCGGAATGGTCCTTGAGAATGGCGTTGGCATCGAGGTAGTTGAGGATCGCGGTGACGATGAGGAAGCCGGCGCCAAGCAAGGCGGCGAGGCTCAGCAGGATCATCGACACCTTGCTGAGGGTGCGGTGGGTTTCGGGCGAAGTCTTGAAGTTGATCATGGTGTCCCTTCCGGTTGGTTGCAGTGCCCTGGCGCGCAACGGGTGGCGGGGCCGATGGGTCGATCCACCCGAGGTAACCATGGAAGGCGGCACGGCACCGGAGCACGCAGTACGCACGCCTGCAGCACGGGCCAATCCGTCCATGGAAAGTTAATAGCACTAAGCTAGCATCCAGTTTCAAGGAAGCCCTTGATTGAAGTCACACCCTGTTACATTCATAGCAAGGCCGAGGGCAGACCGCTGCGCGGCAGGGATCGCACTGCCGCCAATGGGCCATGGACGGAACGCTGAGCCACCCCTTCATCCAGTGCAGATAGCCGTTCTAGAGGTACCGATGTGAGCACCACGGCCAACCGATTCTCCTCCCTGCTGCATCTGGTGCGCCTGCACTTCGGCGTTGGCGCCGTCGTGCTCATCGAACCCGACGGCCCGCTCGCCTGCGACGGCATCGACCAGCAAAGGGCTGCGCGCGCGCTGGTCTCCGGCACCCCGCAACCGATAGCCCGCTGCCCCATCGCCGATGGCGGCGGCGAACTGCTGCTGTTCGACGACCAGCCCCGCGAGGTGGACCCGGTGGCGCTGGCCGAATTCGCCAACCTGGCGAGCGAGCTGTTCACCCGGCACCGCGAAGTGCTGGGCATGCGCGAATGGCTGCGGGTGCTACGGGAAAAGGAACAGCGCCTGGCCCTCGCCGTCGCCGGCAGCGGCACCGGCATCTGGGACCGCGACGTGGTCAATGGGCTGATCCACTACTCGCCCGGCTGGAAATCACTGCTGGGCTATGCCGACGACGAGATCGGCACGCGCATCGAGGAGAGCTATACCCGCGTCCATCCCGACGACCTCGACTACGTGAAGCGCAGCATCCTGGAGCATTTCGAGCAGCGCACCCCTGACTACCAGGTCGAGCATCGCCTGCGCCACAAGGATGGCCACTACATCTGGGTGATCAGCCGCGGCAAGGTGGTGGAACGCGACGACCAGGGCCGCCCCCTGCGGATGCTCGGCACCACCACCGACATCACCCGGACCCGCCACATGGCAGAGCGCCTGCAACAGAACCTCGACCTGCTGACGGACCTGACCAACGAGATCCCCGGCATGGTCTTCCAGTACCTGCGCCTCGCCGACGGCAGCGGCAGCTACCGCTACGTCAGCGCAGGCAGCCAGGACGTCTACGGCCTCTCCCCCGAACAGCTGAAGCTGCCGACAGGGCGCGAGCGCATCCTGGCGCTGATCCACCCGGACGACCTGGCCGCCTACCAGGACTCCCTGGAAACCTCGGCGCTGGCCCTCACCCCCTGGCACATGGAATACCGGGTACTGGTCCCCGGCCGCGACACCGGCTGGCGCCAGGGCAACGCCCACCCCAAGCGCCTGGCTGACGGCAGCGTGCTCTGGCACGGCTTCGTCACCGACATCACCGAGCACAAGCGCATCGAGGCGGAGTTGCAGGCGCTGGCCACCACCGACTTCCTCACCCAGTTGCCCAACCGCCGTCACTTCATGTCGCGCATCGAGGAAGAACTGGCCCGGCTGCGACGCCCCACCGGCCATGGAGCCGCCCTGCTGATGCTCGACCTGGATCACTTCAAGGTGATCAACGACCGCTGGGGCCATGCCGTGGGCGATGAGGCGCTGCGCCATTTCGCGACCCTGCTGGTGCAGCAGATGCGGCGGGTGGATTTCGCCGGGCGCATGGGCGGCGAGGAGTTCGCCGTGGTGCTCAACGATGCCAGCCACGACAGCGCCCTGGTGTTCGCCCAGCGCCTGCAGCAGCAGTTGGCGGAGACCCCGCTGCGCCACCAGGGCGAGGTGATCCCGCTGACGGTGAGTATCGGCATCACCCGGATCAGCGCCGACGACGCCACGGCCGAAGCCGCGCTGTCGCGCAGCGACCTGGCGCTCTACCGCGCCAAGGCCAACGGCCGCAATCGCATCGAGAGCCACTGAGCGCACACGCCGCCGTGGCGAAGCGGGGGCGAAGCTGGAAGAAGGAGCCGACGCACCGGGCGGTGCGCCGGCGATCCGATCAGTCGGTGCCGTATTTCGGCGAACGCGGACCGTAGAGCAGGCCACCGTTGCGGCCGGTCGAGAGCAGGCGCGCACTGGTCATCCCGGCGATGGGATAGGACGCGTCCTCCATGGAGCTGTTGATGATCTGCTTCACAGCAGCGGTCACCAGCATGCCCACCAGGCCACCGCTGTTGCCGTTGTTGCCCTCCTCGCTGGAGGCGGTCGCCGAGCCGGTCCACAGGGTGGTTCCGCTCTTCAGGTCGACCAGGCGGGCGCTGGCGGTGACGATCGAGGCGCTGCTGATCAGCATGTACTGGGTACCGTACTCGCTCACGGTGACGTAGAGCGCGGCGTCGGCGCCGAAGACCTCGCGCAGCTTGGCCGGCGGCAGCTGGTGGATGTCACCGGCGGCGGTCAGGCCGTTCTGGCGGAAGGTCTCGTCCACCAGGGCCACCGGCAGCACGTAGTAGCCGGCCTCGGCCAGGGGATAGGTGACCTGGGACAGCATGCTGTAGGTCGCCTTCACGTCGGGCGACTCGTTGAGCGGCGGCAGCACGATGATCGAACGCGGGCGCGCCTCCTTGAAGGCCGAGTAATCCACGCTCTTGGTCGGTGCGCAGCCGCTGATCAGCGCACCGAGCACGGCGCAGGCCAGCAACCGGGAAAACAGGCGGGTCATTGTGCGCCTCCCTTGGCGTTCTTCATCAGGAAGTCCATGTACGAGGCGGACTCGGGGAACAGCGCCTTCTCGGTCTGGAACGCCTGGATCATCTGGTCATCCTTGCCGAGGGTCGAGTACAGCAGGCCGAGCTGGGCGTGGTAGCCCGGCGGCACCGCGCCATTCTTCGCCTTGATCTTCTGCAGGTCGGCTTCCAGCGCCTCGACCTGCGCCTCCCGGGCCTCGCCCTTGAAGTACTGGTTGACCTGGGTCTGGTAGCCCTCCCACTGGTACAGCGTCTTCGGCCCGCTGCAGCCGGCCAGCATCAGGCTGCCCAGCAGTGCCGCCGAGCAGGCGATGGTCTTGCGCATTTCCATTGTCATTCCCTAGAGCATCCGTGATTTCAGTTCTGCGGCTTCCAGGCACCGCTGTCGACCGCATTGACCAGCTTGTTCACCGCCTCGCGCATGGCCAGGTCCAGCACCTTGCCGTTGAGGGTGGAGTCGTAGCTGGCGGTGCCGCCGAAGCCGATCACTTCGCGGTTGGACAGCGCGTACTCGCCCGCGCCCTGGGTCGAATAGACGACCTCGGAGGTGGAGATGTTGACGATGTTCAGCGCCACCTTGGCGTAGGCGATCTGGGTCTTGCCACGGCCGAGGATGCCGAACAGCTGGTGGTCGCCCACTTCCTTGCGACCGAACTCGGTGACATCGCCGGTGACCACGAAATCGGCACCCTTGAGGCGCTGGGCCTGGCCCTTGATCGCCGCTTCCTGCTGGATCTCGCTCATGTTGTCGCGGTCCAGCACGCTGAAGCGGTTGGTCTGCTGCAGGTGGGTGATGAGGATGGTCTTGGCCTGGCCGCCGAGGCGGTCGACGCCGTCGGAGAAGATGCCGCGCATGTAGCTGGAACGGTTGTCGAACTTGCCCACGGCGATGGGTGAGCGCGGGCCGCTATACGGGCGGTTGACGCTTTCGACCTGCTGCACCGCAACGGCGGTGGAGGTTTCGGTGGCGCAGCCCGACAGGCCGGCCAGGGTCACGGCTGCCAGGAGCGGCAGCAGTGCGGTTCTCGAGACGATGCTCATGGGGTTCTCCTTGAACGTGCGGAAAGTGCCGGCGACGACAGCCTGGCGGGCAGCGGCGCGTTGGCGGAATGGATTCGGCGGGGCGATCAGGCTGAAGACGAGCGGCGGCAAGCGATCCCCAGGGGCGCGCTCCGGGAAAATCTGCCGGCTGTGATCATGTCGACGAAATGCCGGGCGGCATCGGGCGGCAGCCCAGTGACGGTGCGAGATCGGTACGGGATCGGTGCGGCGGGCCGGAAGAAAACCGGCCGGGCCGAGGGGTGAAGACGACATCCAATGTCCTGCTGCTACGGCTCCA
Source organism: Pseudomonas sp. 57B-090624 (assembly GCF_003234055.1). Classification (NCBI taxonomy): domain Bacteria; kingdom Pseudomonadati; phylum Pseudomonadota; class Gammaproteobacteria; order Pseudomonadales; family Pseudomonadaceae; genus Pseudomonas; species Pseudomonas sp. 57B-090624. The sequence goes on along the minus strand of NZ_QKRU01000085.1, from coordinate 17,587 downwards.
TGGATCTTGCTCCCGGGCGGCGCACCGACGCTGCGTGCGGACAGGCGCCCCGCCAGGGAACAGACAGGCGCGCGAGAATACTGGCCTTTCGCCGCGAAACCGATGCCGGCCCGACCAGCGGGCGTATCGGTAGGACCTGCTGACCATGCCGTCGCACGCCCTCGCCTTGAGGCTGGCGTCACCCTTTCCAGCTGCGGGGGCCCGAACCCTGAGGCAATTTGCCGCGAGGCGGGTGGAGCCGGGCCTGCATAGATTTAATCCAGACGATTCGTTCTGGAGCCCTGCATATGGATAGCGACGGCGACACCCTCACCCGAGACCACCAGCGGATTCACCAGGAGGCGACGCTCCTGGCCGGCGCCATCACCAACCTGGGGCAGCGCGCCTCGGTCTATCACCATCTCTTTGAGTGCTCCGGCGGACGCAACGTCTTCCCCCTGATCGCCGCACACGGCGCACTGTGGGGTGCCGGCTACTTCGCCCTCGGCATGCGGGTCGGCGCCCTGCTCTCCGCCCAGTTCCTCTTCTCCCCCGCCCTGCGCCAGGACAAGCTGCGCCAGCTGCACGCCTTCGCCGACGCCTTCCGCGAGATCAACCGGCAGGTCTGCGTCGAGGCCTACACGGCCTACCACTTCAGCCGGTTGCATGGCCAGGCGCAGGGGGCAACGCGCTTCCTGCAGCCCCGCCTGCTGGCCGCCCTGGACGCCTGCCACCGCGCCCAGGCCCTGGGCGAGCCCTTGTCGCAACCGGAGCGGCGCGAGCTGTTCGAAGCGTTCTTCCTGTGGGAGCAGGCTGCCATCGTCGGGCCGGCCGTGGAACGTGCCCTGGCGGCATTGGACTGGCCGCTGATCCGCCAGGTCGCACTGCGCCCGCGCATCGAATTCGCCTACTTCCCCAGCAGCCGCGACATGAAGTTCGCCGACTTCGCCAGCACCGCCGAGCGCATCGAAAAGGGCATGCGCGCCTATGAGCTGGCCGAGCGGGCCGGACTGGACCGGGTGGAGCATGCGCTGCGGGACTACGGGGTACTGCCGGCAGCCTTCTTCCGCGATTCGCTCGCCCATTTCCGCGAGCTTCGCCAGCGCCTCGACCTGCCCGCACAATGCCCGGCCACCGGCTGAGCCAGGCGGCACCACCCGGTGCCGCCATCGACCGTCACCACCGGGGGCAGCGGCATCGCGGAACCCGATCCGCCAGCAATGCCGCACCGGGCCGGGAGGTTCAGGCAGGGTAGAGATGGACGATGCGCTTGCCGTTATGCAGGTCATGGACCTTGTAGCCCTGCAACACGGTCTCCCAGAACGCCGCCGCGCCTTCGCTCTCGACGTCCAGCACCAGCTCATCCTTGCCCCGCCTCTTGAGCAACTCGATGAGCTGGGCGACCGCGCGCCTGCCCACGCCCTTGCCGCGCGCGGGTACGGCGACGAACAGCCGGAATATCTCGAAGAAGCCCGAGTTGCCGGCGGAGGCGCCTCGGATCACGGCGAAACCGACGTAGTCGCCCTCGAGGGCCACCAGGTAGCACTCCTCGTCCAGCGCCGCGGACATCTCCCCGCTCATGACCTGCCTGAAACTGCCGTAACCATCCAGCTCGAGCAGCTTCTCCGCAGCCTGGATACCCGGAGCGCCCGCCAGGTGAATGGAAACCCGATCTGACATGAAGAACTCCTTTTCGTGGTTGGATTCGGGCGCATCCTAGCGACTGGAAACACGCCGCAATTGATCCGGCGCATGGATCGCCGCACTCTCCCGGACGCACGCTCTCGGGTTCGTGACGCTGTTGGCAAGACGGCGAATGCGGGCCGGGGCCCGGTGCGAGGCGATGGCAGCAGGACGTCCGGCACGGGCAGGACCGATGATCCATGGCCACGCCCCGGGGCGTGATTCCACGGGTTCGAGGAGGAGCGACTGGGGAGGACGGGGACCGTAGCGCCGGGGCTCACTCCTCCCCGTCCAGCACGATGCGGCCCTGTTCATCTCGCTGCACTTCGTACAGCTCACCGTGGCGGGTCTTGAGCACCTTGATCTGCATGCGCTCGGCTTCGCCCCGGTGCTTGTGGATCTGCAGGAGGTCGAGTGCCCTGCGGTCATGCTCGCGCGTCCGGTACAGGTTCAACGCCCCCCGGATGGTGGCGAGCAGCTCTTCGTTTTCCCAGGGCTTGGGGATGAACCGATAGATTTCAGCCTGGTTGATCGCCTGCATCAGTGCCTGGTGATCGGCCATGCCGCTCAGGAGGATACGGATGCTGGCGGGCTGGCATTGCTTGGCGAATTGCAGGTAGGTGACGCCATCGATGTCGGGCATATGGTGGTCGCAGACGATCACCTCATAGGGCTTTTCCGCCAGGGCGTGCAACGCCAGGACCGGATCGTCGAACGGTTCCAGCTCCCAGTCGGCATCCCGCATCGCTCGCTGGAGCGTGCGGAGGATCAATGGGTCATCGTCGACCAACTGGATACGTGCCATGGGGACCTCCAGTGAAATCAGGCTGTTTCCGCAACGCGCACGAATACGGTGTAGCGCGTGCCTTCCATCGCCTCGAAGGCGATCAGTTTTTCCACCAGCACCGGGGTCAGCACCTTGCCCGCGTTGAGCAGCAACATGCCGTTGTCCGCGTTGAGGTTGCGTGCCAGCACCATGCCGCCTTCGAGGTCGCGCGTACCCAGCCCGCGCACGCGGGGATCGGCGAGCGTGATGTCTGTCAGGTATGAGGCGCAGACCTGGACGAAGGGCTCGATCATGTCGGGGTCGTACAGCCGCCCCGCGTACTTGCGAATGAACATCAGGGCCTCGTCCCGGTTCATGTTGCGCTCCAGCACCAGGCCTCGTTGCAACTCCACGAAGTCCACGGCGAGCTTGAGCAATCTCGAACCCTGGGGGATGGCGCTGCCCTTGAGGTGGTCTGGAAAGCCGCTGCCATCCCAGCGCTCTTGATGGTGGCGGATCAGCCTTGCCGCATCCTGCATCGGTTCGAGCGACATCAGCAGCGATTCGCTGGTTTCCGGGTAAGCCCTGAAGGTGTCGCGCTCATGGTGGTGCATCAGGTCCGACGGCCTCGCCAGCATGCTGTCGCTCCAGCCGAGCTTGCCCACGTTGTAGAGCGCAGCGGCCATGATCAGGTCGTGCTCCAGCGAGGACTCCACGAGGCCGGCATTGCAGCAGGCACGGACCAGTTCGTTGAGCGCCTGGTTGGTTTGCTTGCCCTGGGGAAGCCGCTGGTTGACCAGAAGGGAAAAGACCTCGGTGCTGACCACGTAGCTGCGCTTGAGCTCCGCGTAGGCCAGGTCGAGCATGTCGGCCGTCTGCTGGAGCTCTGCGGTACGCGACTCGACGCGTTTCTCCAGCGTCGCATTGAGCTGTTCGAGGGCGGCCTTCTGCTGCCGGGTCACCTTCTCGAGCCGCTGGCGCTCGCGTTCGGAGTGCAGGTGGGCCAGCGACTGTTCGAGGGTGGACAGGAGCTCCGCGTCATCCCAGGGCTTGCTCAGGTAGCGGTATATGCGCCCCTCGTTTATCGCCTTGATCAGGGTCGGCATGTCCGTGTAGCCCGTGAGCAGGATGCGGATGGTCTGCGGATGACGTCGATAGATTTCCGCCAGCAGCGTCGCACCGTCCATCGATGGCATGCGGGCATCGGACACGACCAGATCGACGGGATGGCTGGCGAGCAGTTCGAGAGCCTGCTCGCCGCTTTCCGCCAGGAGCAGATCGTAAGGCTGGCTGCGCAGAAGCCTCTTCAGGCTGTTGAGGATGAAGACCTCATCGTCAACCAGGAGCACAGTGAAACGGGTCGCATCCGTGGGTGTGTTGTCTTCCATGCCATCCGCTCTTGCCATGGCTCGCATCGGAGCCGGGTCGAAGATGTTTTTCAGCGTAGTCGCTTTCACTGCCCGTAAAGCGGCGAGACACGAGCAATTGCAGGATGGAGATCGACAGGAACGGCACACTTGGACATGACTTGTACGCACTGACGATCGTGTAGCGGAACCATTCAGGTTTTCTCGCCATCGACCCTGGCGCTTGCGAACTGCACCGTATCACCGCCCGGCGAGTGAACTTGAACAATGGCCAAGCCCGTACTTTAAGAAGTAAGGGACGGGCCAATTGCAGGGATGTGGCAACCGATGCGCGTATTGTTTCCAGCCAGTCGGGCGGCGCGGCGACATCGAGCGCGTGCGCTGCCATGAGCCACTACATTCCTGCGGGAAACCGGCGCGTCCTGATCATCGACGACACCCCTTCGATGCATGAGGACTACCGCAAGATCCTCAGCCCCGAGGCGACACAGGGCCTCTCCTCGATGGAGTCCCTGCTCTTCGGAATAGCGGAACCCAGGCCCTCCACCCGCTACGAACTGGATCATGCCTACCAGGGCCGGGACGGCCACGCCCTGGCGGAGCAGGCGTTGGCCGAATACCGCCCCTACGCGATGGCATTCGTCGACATGCGCATGCCTCCGGGTTGGAACGGCCTCGAAACCATCGAAAGGCTCTGGCGGCTCGATCCTGATCTGCAGATCGCGTTGTGCACGGCGTTCTCCGACCTGGCCTGGGACGAACTGAGCGAACGCCTGAACCTCAATGACCGGCTGCTGGTGCTGAAGAAGCCATTCGATGCCATCGAGATCCGCCAGATTGCCAACACCCTGACGGCCAAGTGGCAGGCCATGCAGGAGAACAAGATCAGGGTCAAGGCGCTGGAGATCACCATCGAACACCGGGCATCGGAGTTGCTGAAACTCGCGCACCATCTTCAGTACGACGCGCTGACCGGGCTTCCCAACCTGAACCTTCTCCGGGACCGGCTGGTGCGGTGCATCCGCACATCGCCGACGTCCGGATTCTCTCTCCTGTACATCGGCCTCGACCGTCTCAAACATATAAACAACGCCTGGGGCTATCCATTCGGGGATGCCGTGCTGCAGGCGAGCGGCACCGCCATCCAGCGCGCGCTGAAGGACGAGGACGTGCTCTACCGGCCAGGCTCGGACCAGTTCGTGGTGGTGGGCGACTTCGCCGACAGAGGGGGCGACACCGTTTTTTCCGCCCAGCTCCTGGCCGCCATCGCCACACCGCGCCTCATTGCAGGTGAGGTGCTGGCCGTGACGGCGAGCATCGGGGTAAGCCGCTACCCCGAACACGGCGACGACCCGCGCATGTTGATCAAGCGGGCCGAGACCGCCATGCACGAGGCCAAGGGCCAGGGACGCAACACGGCACGGCTCTACGATCCGATGCTCAAGCAGCGCGCGCGGGACCAGCAGTCACTGGAAGGGGCGATCCGGCGCGCATTGGAAAACGACGAGTTCGTGCTCCATTACCAGCCCAAGATCGACCTGCGTAGCGGCCGCGTCATCGGCTGCGAGGCCCTGATACGGTGGTTCCAGCCCAACGGCGAGGCCATTCCGCCGACCCGCTTCATCCCGGTAGCGGAGGAGTCCGGCCTCATCGTGCCCCTGAGCCGATGGGTGCTGAAGGAGGCGTGCCGGCAGACGCACCTGTGGCATCTTCATGGGCTCGGGCCGCTCTGTACCGCGATCAATCTTTCCCCCGTGGACTTCCGCCAGGGCGACTTCCTCCCGGCACTGAAGCGCGTGCTGGAGAGCTCGGGGGTCGATCCCGGCTGCATTGAACTGGAAATAACCGAGCGCCTGCTGGTGCAGGATCATGAAGGCAGCGCCCTCGTGCTGCAGGGCGCCAAGTCGCTCGGGGTACGGCTGGCGATCGACGACTTCGGCACCGGCTATTCCAATCTCGGCTACCTGAAGCTGTTCCCGGTCGATACCTTGAAGATCGACCAGTCGTTCGTCCGCGACATAGGCGTGCATGAGAAGGACGCGGCCCTCGTCGCCGCGATCATCGCCATGTCCGACAGCCTCGGGCTCACCGTCACGGCCGAGGGGGTCGAGACTGCCGAGCAGCTGGAGTTCCTGACGAGCCGGCACTGCGATGAAGCCCAGGGCTACCATTTTTCACGGGCCTTGCCGGCCGCCGAATTCGCTGAATTCGCCAGGCGTCGCAACGGCCACGCCGGAGCGGAACGATGAACGCCGACATCAAGCGGCGCATCCTGCACCTCGCGCTGGCGATGTTGCCGCTGGCCTCCCCGTGCATCGCCGCACCGCTCAATGAACCGATCAAGCCCCTGCCGCGCTGGCATACCGAAGACGCGGGACGGGCCGAGCTGGGCCGCCGGCTGTTCAACGACAGGCGCCTCTCCGCCAACGGGGCCGTGGCCTGCTCCAGCTGCCACCAGCTGGACCGGGGCGGGGCCGATGACAAGCGCCTGTCCGTCGGCCTCAACGGTGACCTGACGCTGGTGAACACGCCCACCGTGTTCAATGCCAGCCTCAACTTCCGCCAGTTCTGGAATGGCCGCGCCGCGAGCCTGGAGGCGCAGGTCGACGATGTCATCCGCAACCCCAGGGAAATGGGGTCCGAATGGCCTGCGTTACTCGCGCGCCTGGCGGCGGACGAGACCTACAGGGACGCCTTCGAGTCGAGCTACACGGATGGGGTGACCCAGGCCAATGTCCAGAACGCCATCGCGACCTACGAGCGGACGCTGCTCACGCCCAAGGCCCGATTCGACCTGTTCCTGGAAGGCGACTCCACGGCCATCAGCGATGAGGAGAAGGCGGGGTATGCGCGCTTCAAGCAGAGCGGATGCATCTCCTGCCACCAGGGCATGAACGTGGGCGGCAACATGTTCCAGAAATTCGGGGTCATGGGGGACTACTTCAAGGACAAGGGGAGCAGCTCCGAAGCCGACCTCGGGCGCTTCTCGGTCACCGGCCGGGACGAGGACCGCCACGTGTTCAAGGTGCCGGGCCTGCGCAACGTCGAGCTCACCGCGCCCTACTTCCACGATGCCTCGGCGCAGACCCTGGAAGAGGCCGTGGACGTGATGTTCAAGTACCAGCTGGGCCGCAAGGCGGACCCGGAGGACAAGCGGCTGATCATCCTCTTCCTGAAAACGCTGACGGGCGAAACGAAAGGTGCGCAGTGAGCGATATCCGCAGGGGTAACCTCTGGCTCGTGCTGGTAGGCGCCGCGCTCGCGCTCGCCGGCACGCTCCTGTTCCTGTTCTTCCGGGCGGATGCCTACGAGCCAACCCGCTACTTCGGGTCGCTGGCGATACTCCGCCAGATCAAGCAGAGCGATGCCCAATGGGAAGTCCAGGTGCTGCGCTCGCGCATCGGCATCAACCTCGACTACGACCTGCTGGTCGACCCGCTCAGCGAAATGGACAGCAACTGGCAGCGCCTCGAACAACGCCTCGCAGAGGCGCCCCTGCACAACCCGAAGCGCTGGGAACGGAACAAGGAACTCTACAGGACGGCGCTGGAGGAGAAGTCCGGCCTGATCGAGGCGTTCAAGTCGCATAACGCCATCCTGCGGAACTCCCTGAATTTTCTACCCACTGCCGAAGACGACGTGCAGAACCTGATCAATGACCAACGCAGCAGCATGGTGCTCGACACGATGTCCGGCTACGTGTTCGACGCACTCCTGAGCACGATGGAGTATTCGCAGGTCACGACAAACGAAAAGGCCGAGGAGATTCAGCTCAACCTGCAGAAGATCGAGGAGCAGAAGGCCGGGCTGAGCCCGGACATCGGCAGCGCCCTCGATCTGTTCTCGGCTCATATTCGGACCGTTCTCAGCGAACAGAAGCAGGTCAACGTCCTGCTCAATCAGATTGCCGCCGTGCCTGTAGCCGCACGCCTGGATGCGCTGATCGAAGTCCTGAGCGGGGAGCAGTTCGCGGCCGCCGCCCAGGACCAGGTTTCCCACCGATACCTGCTTCTGTTCGCGGCCATCCTGGCGGCGCTGCTGCTGTTCCTGGGCTATTGGCTCCTGCGCAGCTATGCGCAGATCAACCGCATGAACCAGGCGTTGCAAGCCGCCAATGACGAACTCGAACGACGGGTACAGGTGCGGACCCATGAACTGCAACACGCCCAGAGCGAGCTGGTTGCCGCTGCCCGGCATGCGGGCATGGCCGAGATCGCGACCAACGTGCTGCACAACGTCGGTAATGTGCTGAACAGCGTGAATATTTCCGCCGACCTGGTGGCGCGCAGGGTGCGCAACTCCAAAGCGCTCGGCCTGGCCAGGGCGGTGGAGATGATGACGGCGCACCAGGAGGACCTCGGCGCCTTCATCAGTCACGACGAGAAGGGGAAGCTGCTGCCCGGCTACATTGCCCAGGTATCGGAGGCGCTCTCTTCGGAGCGGGAGAGCATCGTCAATGAGCTCGAGCAGATGACCCGGAGCGTCAACCACATCAAGGAGATCGTCTCGACCCAGCAGTCCTACGCTGGCCCCTCCAGCATCGTCGAGCCCATCAGCATCAATGAACTCATGGACGATGCGTTGCGCATGCAGTCCGATTCGCTGGTCCGGCACCAGGTCGAGATCGTGAAGGAGTATGACGACCTGCCGGAGGTCGTCCTGGACAAGCACCGCACCCTGCTCATCCTGGTGAACCTGATCAGCAACGCCAAGCAGGCCATGAGTGCGCAGGAGGATCGGCCACGGCGCCTGACCCTGTCCGTGCAACTGGGGGCCTCCAGCCTGACCATACGCGTCCGGGACAACGGCGAGGGGATCGAGCAGGCCAACCTGACGCGCATCTTCGCCCACGGCTTCACCACCCGGAAAGACGGCCACGGTTTCGGGCTTCACAGTTGCGCGCTCGCCGCCATCGAGATGGACGGCTCGTTGCGGGTCGAAAGCGACGGCCCGGGAATGGGAGCCTGCTTCACCCTGGAAATCCCTATGAAGAAGAGAGGGCTGGCGCATGGACAACCCGGGTAACCGCCGCATTCTGCTGATCGACGACACGCCGTCCATCCACGACGACTTTCGCAAGATCCTCGCGCCGGAGCCCAGCGATACCCAGGCGCTGGATGCATTCGAAGCGCAGTTGTTCGGCACGGGCCCGACCATGGAGGCGAGAGAGTTCGAGATCGATTCGGCCTGTCGCGGCCAGGACGGCCTGAAGCTGCTGGAGATGGCACTGGCCGAGGACAGGCCCTATGCGATGGCCTTCGTCGACATGCGCATGCCGCAGGGGTGGGATGGAGTGGAAACCATTGAGCACCTCTGGCAGGCGGACCCACGGCTGCAAGTCGTCGTCTGCACGGCATATGCCGACTATTCATGGGAAGAGCTGCTCGCCAGGCTGCGGGTGGCGGACAGGCTGCTGATCCTGAAGAAGCCCTTCGACAATATCGAAGTCAGCCAGCTCGCCTGTTCGCTCACCGCCAAGTGGGACATGACCCAGCGCCTGCAGCAGCAGATGGAAAGCCTCGAACACCAGGTGCGGGTCCGGACCGAGGACCTGACACGTACCAACAGCGTCCTGCAGCAGGAGATGGCCGAGCGCAAGCAGTTGGAAAGCCAGTTGATACAGAACGAGAAGCTGGCGTCGATCGGCCAGCTCGCCGCTGGCGTGGCGCATGAGATCAACAACCCGATCGGCTTCATCTCGTCCAATCACAGCACGCTGGAAACCTACTTCCGCGAACTGCTTGAAGTCCTTAAGGCCTATGAATCGGCGGAGCCATCCATCGCAGACGAGGACTTGAAGGCGCGGGTGATCGCCCTTCGCAAGCGGGTCGACCTGGATTACCTCAAGGACGACATCCCCTCGCTGCTGAATGAAACGAGGGAAGGCATCGGCCGGGTCCGCAAGATAATCCAGGACCTGAAGGACTTCTCCCGCGTCGATACCGACACGGAGTGGCAATGGGCCGATATCCATCAGGGCATAGAGTCGACGCTGAACATCGTGGCGAGCGAGGTGAAGTACCGCGCCGACATAGTGCGGAACTTCGGCGACCTGCCGGAGGTGAAATGCCTGCCCTCGCAGATCAACCAGGTCGTCATGAATCTCGTGGTCAACGCAGCGCAAGCCATGGGGGAGGCACGAGGAAGAATCGTGATCACCACCTGGGCGGGCGACGGGCGGGTGTGGATCGAGATAGCGGATGACGGCAGCGGCATTCCTGCTGATGTGCTGCCCCACATCTTCGATCCGTTCTTCACCACCAAACCGGTCGGCAAGGGCACGGGCCTTGGGCTTTCGCTCTCCTATGGGATCGTGCAGAAGCACGGCGGCGCCCTGTCGGTGCAAAGCCATGAAGGCGAAGGAACCCGCTTCAAGATCGAACTACCGATCGATGCGTCACATCGCCAGGCATGAGCGCTGCCCTTCTTCGGATCGCTAGCGGCATACCGCTCCAGCTACTAGATTGATTCAGCGCACTGGCGTAGCAGCACCCGGCGCGCACAGACAGGGAACAGTGGCGAGAATGGAGGCAGGTCATGCCATACCGTAAAAATGGCTGGGAAATTTCTGCAGGCTATCGAGGCGGAGAAATAAGCGGTCCGGGAGGGGAAATCATCTATTTCGGAACCCATCACGACCTGTCGAAGATCGCGAACAGAGTTGATCTGCGCCATATGAGCCATGGCATGGATGACACCGCAGATAAGTGCATTCCCTGTTTCATAGCGGCTGCGGACATCATCCATTCGGAACTGCAAACCAGGGGCTCCGCGACGGTACATTGCGCTAACGGTAACAGCAGGACCTCCTTCGCACTCATCGCGTACCTTTGCCGTTACGCCGGGTTCACGATCGAAGACGCCGGCACGTTCCTGACAAAGGGCCAGGCAGAGCGCACCGACATCACCTTCTCCCTTACGAAACAGGTCAATAACAACAGCTATTGGGGTTGGCTAAACGAGGCGAAGTGGTCCGAGATTGTTACCGATGCCTCCAGGGGGACTGACTACAGGGCGATGTACAGCGTCTCGGGCCCATCAAAAAGCGGAAACAAGGTGCACCACGCCGTTCAGACGAATATCTCCCGCGAGATACCCAGCGCACACGCAGTGGAGGATGACGACAGCTCCAGCAGTTCCGACTCTGTGCATTACTCCTATGGAATGCGCATTCGGGAATCCGAAGTCCGCGAACTCAAAAAGAATGCGGCGGTTTATATGGGGTACAAGTATTAGGTCAGCCCGATTTGCGTGTGAAGCTGTGTGCTTTCTAACGGGGAGCCTTGCCAATCAACCGGATAGCACTTGCCCGACACCTGGAGCCACCCGTGGCAAAGGGATGATCACAGAGGGCAGAGAGCGTTGCCTGGAGTGGCAAGACCACCTGAGCGCCCGAGCCCTGGCGCTGTGCAGCCAGCGGAGGGCAAGGCTTCCTGATAGACTTGCACCCCTTCCCGCATGATCCGGATCTGGGCCAGACAGGCCGCAGTTCCATCCGTGCGCTTTCGTTTCCTGAGCGTCGCCATGTCATCCGGAAACGGCCCCAAACCGCCCTCTATCAGCTGTACGAAAATGCTTAAAGAAATAGCCTCTAGCCCAGCAACCACGCGCCCTGCGCTGTCCCGCCGCTTCTCCGTTGCGCCGATGATGGATTGGACGGACAGAAATTGTCGGTTCTTTCTGCGCCTGCTCTCGCGCCATGCGCTGCTGTATACGGAGATGGTCACCACAGGGGCGCTTCTGCAAGGGGATCGGGCGCGTTTCCTCCGCCACGACGAGGCGGAGCACCCGCTGGCGTTGCAGCTAGGTGGCAGCGTACCGGTGGACCTGGCGGCCTGCGCACGCTTTGCGGAGCAAGCGGGTTACGACGAGGTGAACCTCAACGTCGGCTGCCCCAGCGACCGGGTGCAGAACAACATGATCGGTGCCTGCCTGATGGGCCATCCGGCCCTGGTGGCCGACTGCGTGAAGGCGATGCTGGATGCGGTGGCGATCCCGGTTACGGTCAAGCACCGCATCGGCATCAACGGTCGCGACAGCTACGCCGAACTATGCGATTTCGTCGGCCAGGTGCGGGAGGCTGGCTGCCGCAGCTTCACCGTGCATGCGCGCATCGCGATCCTCGAAGGGCTGTCGCCGAAGGAAAACCGTGAAATCCCGCCACTGCGCTACGACGTCGCCGCGCAGCTGAAGAAGGATTTCCCGGATCTGGAGCTGATCCTCAATGGCGGCATCAAGACCCTGGACGAGTGCGCGACGCATCTCGAGGTATTCGACGGCGTGATGCTTGGCCGCGAGGCCTATCACAACCCCTACCTGCTGGCGGGCGTGGATGCGCGGCTGTTCGGCGACGACAGGCCGCAACCGACCCGCGCCGAGGCCCTGGCGGCGTTGCGCCCCTATATAGAAAGGCACATCGCGGAGGGCGGGCAGATGCATCACATCACCCGCCATGTACTGGGACTGGGCCAGGGCTTCCCCGGCGCACGGCGCTTCCGCCAGTTGCTCTCGGTGGACGTGCACAAGACCACCGAGCCGCTGGGGTTGCTGGATCAGGCCACCGAGCTGTTGCGCGGCCACTGAGCCGCGTTCTGGCTCGGCGCCAGGCAATACCCCTTATGCCCACCGGGCACGACAAGGCCGCTCTCCAGCATGCGGCCGAGCACCTGGCGCACGCTGATCAGCGAGAGAGGCTCGCCGGCGGCATTCAGGCGTTCGTGCAGCAACCGGGTGGATATGCCGCCGCTTTCCTGGCTGGCGTCGCAGAGCACTTCCAGTACTTTCAGGCGAGGCAGGCTGGCTTTCAGTCCGACCTCCTGCAGCAGGTGGCGCAGGTGCTGGTGGTCGCTCATCGGCATGGTATGACTCCTTGACGTATCTGTTGCCTGTTCGGCTTGCATGGAGGCTGGCGGTCCTGCCGGCCTCTTTTTCCCTGAAAAATCAGGGGCTCTAACAATAAAGACGAACGGGAACGAAAAACCCGCAAGAAAAACGGAAAAAAATCAGAATCCGGCGGTCAGACAGGGGCGGTACTTCCCCTCGATCCCTTCAGGGAGAAAGACGCGGGACAGGGCCGCGAATTTACCCGCGCCACCCCGTTGAGCGCGCCAGGGCGCTCGGGTAAGGTCACGCCATCTGCAACGACAAGGCTTCGTCCATGACATCCAAGCTGGATCAACTCAAGCAGTTCACCACCGTGGTCGCCGACACCGGTGACCTCGACGCCATCGCCCGCCTCAAGCCGGTCGACGCCACCACCAACCCCTCGCTGCTGCTCAAGGCCGCCGCCCTGCCCCGCTATGCGGAACTGCTCGATGCAGCCGTGGCCGGCAGCGCGGGCGATCTGGGCCTGGCCTGCGACCGCTTCGGCGTCGCCGTCGGCCAGGAGATCCTCAAGGTGATCCCGGGCCGCATCTCCACGGAAGTCGACGCGCGCCTGTCCTTCGATACCCAGGCCACGCTGCGCCGCGCCGAGCGCCTGATCGGCCTGTACGACAAGGCTGGCATCGGGCGCGAGCGCGTGCTGATCAAGATCGCCTCGACCTGGGAAGGTATCCGTGCCGCCGAGCAACTGGAGCGCGACGGCATCCAGACCAACCTCACCCTGCTGTTCAACTTCGCCCAGGCAGTCGCCTGCGCCGACGCCGGGGTATTCCTCATCTCCCCCTTCGTCGGGCGCATCTACGACTGGTACAAGAAGGCCGAGGGCCGCGACTTCGCAGGCGCCGAAGACCCGGGCGTGCAGTCGGTCTCGCGCATCTATCGCTACTACAAGGCTCACGGCTACGACACGGTGGTGATGGGTGCGAGCTTCCGCAACCTCGGCCAGATCGAGCAATTGGCCGGTTGCGACCGCCTGACCATCAGCCCCGACCTCCTGCAACAGCTCGCGGACGACCAGGGCAGCCTGGAGCGCAAGCTCAGCGCCGGCAGCGACAACGAAGCACGCACCGCGCTGGACCAGGCCCAGTTCCGCTGGCAGTTCAACGAAGATGCGATGGCCACCGAGAAGCTCGCCGAAGGCATCCGCCTGTTCGCCCGCGACCAGGAAAAGCTCGAAGCTCTGCTCAACGCCCGCCAGAAATAAAAACGCGCGCGCAGCCACAAGGCTGCGCGCGCGGGTTCACCAATCAGGGGGAAAGACGATCAGCTGCGCTCGAGGGCGCTCACCAGATCGTGGAAGGCTTCTCGATTGGACTCGTTGAGCCCCATCAGGATGCGGTGTGCTTCCAGCACCTTGGTGCGTACCACGTCCTCGGTCTGGTCCTGCGGAGGCAGGTCTTCCAGGCATTCCGGGCATGGCAGCGGCTTGCCGACGATGTTGAACACCTGATCGAACCCCATCGACTGCAAGAGTCGGGTGATGTCCGGATGGGTGGTCACTACGGTCGGCAACAGTCCCACCTTCTGCCGCGAGAGGATCGACAACTTGGCCAGGAGGCCCAGCGTGGTGCTGTCGATGCTACGAGTTTCCGTGAGATCGATGACGATCGCAGAGAAATTCAGCGCGGAGAAGATCTTTTCAATGGTCGCATCCAGAGCCGAACACAAGGTAAGGCGAATTTCACCGACGAACTTCAGGACGAAGGTCCCGTTCTGCTCGGCAAACTGGATTTTACCGGTACTCATGCAAGGTTCCTGCTCAACACCAGCAAGGCGATATCATCCGGCATCTCGCCCAGATTGGCCAGTCCAAACACCTGTCGCAAGCCATCCAGACTGCCACCTGCCGTGCACACCAGTTCCGGTAGCGCGGCTTCTTTTTCTTTGAGCGTATCTCCCGGCAAAAGGTCCAGAATGCCGTCGGATAAAAGGGTCAGGCTGAAGGATGGCGGCAACTCGAGGACCTGATCCTCGTAGGTCGCCTCATCGAACAGTCCGACGGGCAGGCCACGCCCGCTCAGGTAGCGTGCCTTGCCTTCGCTGAACAGCACCGGCAGCGGCAGGTGCCCGCCAATGCTGTAGGTCAGCAAACCGCTCTCCTCGTCTATCACCCCGCCGAGCATGGTCACGTGCTTGCCCAGCTTGCAGTTGATCAGGCCGCGGTTGATGTGGCCGAGCACATCGGAGGGCTTGAACTCGGGAAGCATGCCGCCACGCCGGGACTCATAGAGCAGCCGGGTGGTCATGAACTTCAACAGCACGGTGACGAAGGCCGAGGACGCGCCATGGCCCGAGACGTCGGCCAGGTAGAAGGCGACGCGGCGCTCGTCCACGCGGAAATAATCGACGAAATCCCCAGACAGGTAGAGCGACGGGATGATCTGGTGGGCGAACTTCAGTCCGTCCACCGTCCAGGGCGTCACCGGCAGCATGTTCATCTGCACCTGGCGCCCGGCGTTCTGGTCTTCCTGCAGCAGGTGCAGGCTGGCCTGGAGCTCGCGGTTGGCCGCCTCCAGCTCCTCGCGGTAGCGCTGGTTCTCGACGCGCAGGGCGTAGCGATCCAGGGCCCGATGCACGGAGTGCTCGAGCACCGCCAGGTCTTCCAGGGGCTTGATCAGGTAGTCGGCAGCGCCCAGGCGCAAGGCCTCGACGGCATCGCTCATGACACCCGCACCGGACACGACGATGACCGGGGTATCGGATTGCAGTTGATTTACGCGGCGGATGAGTTCGAGGCCGTCGACTTGGGGCATGCGCAGGTCGCAGATCACCAGATCGGGATGTTCCTGCTCGAAAACCTGCAGCCCCTGCAAGCCATTGGCAGCCTGCAGGACGCTGAAACCACTGTCTTCCAGATAGGCCGCAAGGCTTGCGCGCACTACCTCGTCGTCATCGATGATCAGCAGCTTGGCACTGGTATTGTGCATGGAGTATCCAGGCAAACGGCGCCGGGGGACGGGCTGGTTGAACACCCGGCCCAAGGCCCTGGTGCGCGTATGGGGGTTCGCTTCAAGGCGCAGACGGTACTCCCATCCGCGGGGCGATTCAAGCGTGCACCGATTGTCGAAACCTGCCTTTACACAAGAAATCGACGGGAGTTATAAGAAGCTCGGGGAGAGTCCATCAAATACAAGAGGACAGTGGCAATGAGCCAAAGCGATCGAGCCTATAGCGAGAAACGCGATTTCATCCGGATGCAAGTCGAAGCCCATGTCGTCCTGCATCATGCCGGACGCGAGATTCCCGCCCTTTGCCGCGACCTCTCCAGCACCGGCATGCAGCTGGAAGCGGACGTGGAGCTGGCGATCGGCGACAAGGTCAAGGTCCACATCCCATCCGATCACGCCGAACTGCAGGGCCTCGAAGCCGAGGCAGAGGTGGTGCGCGTGAGCGACGGGGAGAACGGTGGCAAGTCCATCGGCCTCGCCATCATCTCGATGCGCTGAGCGATGGCCTGAAACGAAAAAGGCGGCCCGATGGCCGCCTTTTTCATGCCCACAAAGGCCTAGAAGTCGTCCTCGACCTCACCGTCGCGCACCTTGAACTCACGGTTCTGCAGGTAGGCGTTGCGGATGAAGTTGTACTTGTCGCCCTGGATGAACTTCTCCGCCGACAGCAGGTTGGCGCGGGTGTCGATGACATTGGCGCCACGGATCACGTTGCGGGTCGGCACGTGGTCGATGTACGGGTACGGGCCGAGGTAGCTGTCCGGGATCTTCGCCGGCGCGTCGCGCAGGGTGCTCGGGCCCAGCAACGGCAGCACCACGTAAGGGCCGCTGCCCACGCCCCAGGCGCCCAGGGTCTGGCCGAAGTCCTCGTCGTTGCGCTGCAGCCCCATGCGGGTGGCCACGTCGAACACGCCCAGCAGGCCGAACGTCGTGTTGAAGATCAGGCGACCGGTATCGACACCGGCGTTGTGGAACTTCGCCTGCAGGAGGTCGTTGGCCAGGTTGCCGACATCGCCGACGTTGCTGAACACGTTGTGCACGCCATCCTCGACGAAGTCGGGGGTCACCGCCTGGTAGCCCTGCGCGACCGGTTTCAGCGCGTAGGTGTCGAGGGTGTCGTTGAAGCGGAAGATCACCCGGTTCACGCCCTCCCACGGATCGCTTTCCGCCGCGCCCGCCGCCAGCGGCAGCAGCGCCAGCCCAGCCACGACGCATACACGACCAAGACGATCGAGCCACCCGGTGCCGATCATTCGCATTGCAGACTCTCCTAGAGAAAAGTAGTGTGGCAGCCCCGCGGGCAGCCCGGTGAGGCGCGCATTATACGGCCATCGGGAACGCAATAGGCAGCATAGCGAAGGCCACCGATGCAGGAAAAACGATTGCTTCATATTGCCCGCATCCCGGTACGCTGGGGCGACATGGACAGCTACGGCCACGTCAACAACACCCTCTATATCCAGTACCTGGAAGAAGCCCGGGTCGCCTGGTTCGAGCGCCATGGCATCCCCATGAGCAACGTCGAGCAGGGTCCGGTCGTCCTGCAGACCCTGCACACCTACCTGCGCCCCGTGGTGCACCCAGCCACCGTGGTCGTCGAACTGTTCGCCGGCCAGGTCGGCACCTCCAGCCTGGTGGTCGAGCATCGCCTGAGCACCGAGGAAGACCCGCAATCCACCTACGGCGAGGGCTACTGCAAACTGGTCTGGGTCGATCACGCCAGCAACCGGCCGGTCCCCGTGCCCGCCGCCCTGCGTGCCTTGATGAACGGCGCCTGAGCGTCATCTTTCCGTCATCGCCGCGTCATGCGCCGCAGCTAGGCTGGACCTGACCCCGTCAGGATGACCTCGCCATGCCCACCCGCACACCGCCCGCGTTCAACGCCCTGCTCTTCGGCCTGTCCGGCTGCCTCGTGGACTTCGGCGCCCGGACCCTCCCCGTGGCCCTGACCCGCACCCTGC
>NZ_QKRU01000084.1:0-28257 GCF_003234055.1 Pseudomonas sp. 57B-090624 | reverse complement strand
CCCTTCCCCCCGCGTGAACACGAGGCCCACTCGACGGGCGCCTCTAGCCAGCCGACCCCGCCAGTGCCGCGCGCAGGCGCAGGGTTCCGGGGCGCTGGCAGGTGATGGCGACCTCCTCCAGCCCCAACCAGGCAGCGAGGCGGCGCAGGTTCTCGGCCAGGGCGTGCAGGCCCGCCTCGCCGAGCCCGGGTGTTTCCTCGTGCAGGGCGTGCACGGCCAGGCGGCTGTGGGCACGCTCGGCGCGCAGGTCGACGCGGGCGGGGATGCGCTCGTCGTGGAGGAACGGCAGCACGTAGTAGCCGTACCGGCGCTTGTCCGCCGGGGTGTAGATCTCCAGGCGGTAGTGGAAGTCGAACAGGCGCTCGGTGCGGGCGCGCTCCCAGATCAGCGAATCGAAGGGCGACAGCAGCGCGCTGGCCCTGGCCTTACGCGGCACCGCCGGCTCGCCGAGGCAGTAGCCCACCTGCTTCCAGCCGCGCACCGCGACCCTCTGCAGGTCGCCGTTCTCCACCAGGTCGGCCAGGCCCTGGCGGGCATCGGCGACGTCGAGGCGGAAGTAGTCGCGCAGGTCCTTCTCGGTGCCGACGCCCAGGGCCCGGGCCGAGTGCAGCAACAACTGGCGGATGGCATCGGCCTCGGCCAGCTCCGCGCCATTGCGCAGGTCCGCCGGGATCACCCGCTCGGGCAGGTCGTAGAGCCGCTCGAAGCCGCGCCGCCCCGCGACCGTCACCTCGCCGGCGGCGAACAGCCACTCCAGCGCGTGCTTCTCGGCGCTCCAGTCCCACCAGGGGCCGGCGCGTTCCTGGCGGGTGCTCAGGGCCCCGGCACCCAGGGCGCCCTGCTCGTGCACGGCGGCGAGCACGCGCTGGATCACCTCCTGCTGCTCGCGGCCGAAGCGCGCCAGCTGCTGGTAGATGCCCCGCCCCTGGGCAGCCCGCTGCATGCGCCAGCGCATCGCCGGGTAGAGCGCCAGGGGCAGCAGCGAAGCCTCGTGGCCCCAGTACTCGAAGAATTCGCGGCGGCGCGGCCTGCCCCAGGCCAGCTCGTCCAGCAGCTCGCGCGGATAGGCGCCGAGGCGCGAGAAGAACGGCAGGTAGTGCGAGCGCACCAGTGCGTTGACCGAGTCGATCTGCACGACGCCGAGACGCCCGGCCAGCGTCCGGATGTGGCTGGCACGGACGGCGCCACGGGGCGGCCGCAGGAAGCCCTGGGCGGCCAGGGCCAGGCGGCGGGCTTCGGCCGCGCTGAGTTCGAGGGGCATCGGAGCGGTCCTTGCGCGGGAATCAGCCGAGGACATTAGCACCCGCGACAGCGGCTTTCCCATCGCCCGCGAGCGGGGCCGGCGGCGGGAAGGGATGGCGGAAGGTGAAGGCCCCGGACCCCGGCCCCCGCTCGCGCAGGAGGGCCAGGCGCTCGGCGGCTTCCTGCGCGTCGGGCCGATGCCCGGCGGGCACCCACCAGCACACCAGGTGCGCGTCGCCGATGCGCGAGAACCACTCGCTGCGACGCTTGAGCATCTCGGTATGGGCGCCGCGGTAGGTGAAGTCGCGCAGGGACTCCATGTCGCGCCAGACCGAGAGGTTGACCAGCACGTCGTCGCCGAAGGGGCGGATCGCCGTGGCGTCGCCGCCGTCGTCCTCCAGCCGCCAGAGGTACCCCGGCGAGGCTTCCGCCAGGCCGTTGATGCGCGCCAGGTTGGCCACGAAATCGGCCATGCCGGGCGACTCCAGGGGGGCGAGCATCCGCGCGATGTTCAGTTGCGCCAGTTCGAAGGCAGGGGCCATCGGGAACTCCTTCCTCGGGTCAGATGGCGAGGCTCAGCGTGCGCACCACCTGGGCGTTGCCGCCGGCCATCAGGCGCTGGATGCGCCCTTCGCCGTCCAGGTCCAGGTCGACGGTGATCAGGCTGGGCGAGGCCGGCCGCATCAGGTAGCCCTGCTCGATCAGCAAGTGTGCGCCGGGCACACCCACGCGGTCGTGCAGGTAGCACGCCAGCGGGCCGGCGGCCATGCCGGTGGCGGGCTCCTCGGGGATGCCGAAGCGCGGCGCGAACATCCGTGCACCGGCTACGCGGCCAGGCTGGCGGCTGTCACGGGAGAAGGCGTAGAAGCCGATGACGTCCAGCTCCTCGCTGATGCGTTCGAGGGCCGCCAGGTCGGTGTGGATGGCGGCGACATCGGCTTCGCTGCGCAGCGGCACGACGACGAAGGCGACACCGGTGCTGACCCGCGAGCTCAGCAGCCCCTCGGCCAGTTGCCCGGGCGCAAGGCCCAGGGCCGCGAGGCTTTCCGCCAGCAGGCGCGAGCCGGGCTCGACGTCCTGGTACTGCGGTGCGCGTTGCTCCATGAACGCGCGGTCACCTTCGATGTAGATGTCGCGATTGCCGTCGATGGTTTCCTTGTTGCTCCAGCCCTCGCCGACCTTGCCCAGCTGGCGCAGCAGCGAGAAGGTGGCCACGGTGGCGTGGCCGCAGTGGGGGATCTGCCGGTTGGGGGTGAAGAACTCCAGCTTGAAGGCGGCCTGGGCGGAGGCGGAGACGAAGGCCGTCTCCGACAACCCGAGCCGTGCGGCGATCGCCTGCTTCTGCACGGCAGTGAGCGCATCGGCATCGAGCACCACGCCAGCCGGGTTGCCACCTTGTCCGCCATCGACGAACGCATTCACGATCCTGACTTCGACTTGCATCGCGTTTCCTTGTTGTGTGGGTTCACTGCATGTGGGGTCACTTGGCCAGCGGGTCGTCCCAGAACGGCCGTTCGCTTTCCTGCATCACGTCGCCTCGGGACAGGCCCAGGTCCTTGAGCATGGCATCACTCAGGCCGGCGAGCTCCCGGCGCTGGCTGTACAGCCGGTACCAGCGCAGCAGGCGCGCGCCGATGGAAAGTTGAGGGCCACGAACGGCGGGCCGGTGGGTGGGGTGCAGCGTGCCTACGAAACCGAATTGACCTTTCATCGCATCGCCCTCCTTGTGGGGTTGGCGCCAGTTTCCTGCGACGCATATGATCAATCCAACGAATGTTTCTTATGCACTGCATCTCGAGAATTGATGAATGAGCTACCCCGCCATCGACACGGAACTGCTGCGCACCTTCGTCGCCATCGCCGACAACGGCGGCTTCACCCGCGCGGCCGAAGTGGTCAACCGCACCCAGTCGGCCGTGAGCATGCAGATGAAGCGGCTGGAAGAGGACGTGCTGGAGCGCACGGTGTTCGAGCGCGACGGCCGCCAGGTGCGGCTGACCGCCGAGGGGCAGATCCTGCTGAGCTACGCGCGGCGCATCCTCAAGCTGCACGGCGAGGTGATGACCACCCTGCGCGAGCCGCACATGGTCGGCTCGGTGCGCATCGGCACGCCGGATGACTATGTGATGCGCTTCCTGCCGGGCATCCTCTCGCGCTTCGCCCAGTCCTACCCGCTGGTGCAGGTCGAAGTGCATTGCGAGTCGTCCTCGCAGCTGCTGCAACGCCAGGACCTGGACCTGTCGATCATCACCCGCGAGCCGGGCACCGAGATCGGCCAGTTGCTGCGCCAGGAGCGCTTCGTCTGGGCCGAGGCCATCGGCTTCAGCCCTCATGAGCAATCCCAGCTGCCGCTGGCGATGTTCAACACCGACTGCTTCTGCCGCGCCTGGGCCTGCAACGCACTGGACGCCATCGAGCGCCCCTACCGCGTCGCCTACACCAGCCCCAGCCTGTCGGCGATCATGGCGGTGGTCAGCGCCGGCCTCGCGGTGACCGCCCAGTTGCAGAGCCTGATCACGCCCGACATGCGCATCCTGGGCGAAGCCGAGGGCCTGCCCACCCTGCCCGCCTGCAGCATCGTGCTGGTACGCAATCCGCGCAGCAGCTCACCGGTGACCGAGACCCTGGCCGAGCACATCGTCGAAGGCTTCCGCTTGTGAGTGGTGCTGGGCTTCGCTCTGGCGAAGCCCAGCAGCGTTCCCGCAGGATGCAGGCGGCCCGCCCCCGCGCAGGCTCGATCACTCGAACGCCAGCATCACCGCACAGACCAGCAGGAAGACGCAGAACGCCGTGCGCAGCACGCGCTCCGGCAGCGCATGGGCCAGGCGGACACCCCAGCTGATGCTGAGCAACCCGCCGACAGCCAGGGGAACGCCCATCGCCCAGTTGACGTGATGGTTGAGGCCGTAGGTGGCCAGGGTCACTGCGGTGCTGGGCGCGGCAAGGGACAGCGACAGCCCCTGGGCAACCACCTGGGTGGTGCCGAAGACGCTGGTCAGCACCGGCGTGGCGACCACCGCCCCACCCACCCCGAACAGCCCGCCCATGGCACCGGCGAACCCGCCGAGCACGCCCAGCCAGGGCCAGGGATGGCGCAGTTCCGCGCTGACCGTGGCCTTGGCCATGAACATGCGGGCGAAGTTGTAGGCCGCCAGGGCCAGCAGGAAGCCGACGAAGGCCAGGCGCATGCTTTCCGCCTCCAGGCGCACCGCGAACAGCGAAGCCAGCCAGGCGAAGCCGAAGCTGGTCACCGCCAGCAGCAGCGCGTAACGCGGGTCGATGCGGTTGCGCTGGTGGTAGCGCCAGAGTGCGAGCAAGACGTTGGGCACCACCATCACCAGGGCAGTGCCCTGGGCCAGTTGCTGGTCGAGGCCGAACAGCACCCCCAGGGCGGGGATGGCAATCAGCCCTCCGCCGATACCGAACAACCCACCCAGGGTGCCAAGGGCCGCACCGAGCAGCACATTCAACGCGATAGCAAACAGATCCATAAGGCCTCCGATCAGATGCCGCGCATGCTACGCAGCCTTGGCTAGCACGGAAACGCACAGCAACGCACAATGGCTTTGCGTAATTGGCATAGGCACCACCATGAATCCCGATGCTCTGACCGAACAGCTGGCCCTCTTCCTCGACGTGCTCGAGGCCGGCAGCTTCTCCGCCGCCGCCCGGCGCCATCCGCTGACGCCCTCGGCCGTGGCCCGGCGCATCGACACCCTGGAACGCAGCCTCGGCAGCACCCTCTTCACCCGCAGCACCCATGCGGTGCGCGCGACGCCGGCGGGGCTGGCCTTCGCCGAACGGGCCAGGCGGATACTCGCCGAGCTGCGCCTGGCACGGGCCGAGGCCGTGTCCCTGAGCAGCGCGCCGGAGGGGCTGATCCGCATCGATGCGCCCGCCCCCTTCGGCCGTCGCCACCTGGCGCCGGCCATCGCCGAATTCCTCGTCACCTACCCGGGGCTGGACGTGCAGTTGCGGCTGATCGACAGCTTCATCGATATGCACGGCACCCACCTGGGCGAGGTGGACCTGGTGCTGCGCATCGGCCCGCTGGCGGACACCCGCCTGGTGGCGACACCGCTGTCGCCGCTGGTCCGCGTGCTCTGTGCCAGCCCCGACTACCTGCGCCGGCGCGGCGTGCCCCAGGACCCGCGCGAGCTGACCGACCACGACGGCCTCGACTGGGACGCCCTCGCCCCACCCTACGCCTGGCGTTTCGAGGTGGAGGGCCGCAGCCAGGTGATCCGCCCCCGGCGCATGCGCATGACGGCCAATAACGCCGAGACCCTGTTGTTCAGCGCCGTCGCCGGGCTGGGCGTCGCCCACCTGCCGACCTGGCTGATCAGCGACTACCTGCTGCGTGGCGAACTGGTACCGCTGCTCTGCGAAAACGGCTTGCCCGCCCCGGAGCCCAGCGGCATCTATGCCCTGCGCCTGGAAGGCGAAGCCAGCTCGCGGAGCCGGCTGTTGCTGGAATTTCTCAAGAACCGCTTCGGCCCCGTGCCACCCTGGGACCTGGCCCTGAGCGGGCTGGGGCAGGCCTGAGGGGCTCACCCGCCCTACCCGTAGGATGGCGTAGAGCGCAGCGAAACCCATCAGTGCAGCCCCTCAGTCCCGGGCTGAAGCCCGGGCTACCGAGGCCGATGGGTCAATTGGGCAGTTGCACCACGCGGGTGCTGGCGGTCAGGTCATGCAGGCAACGGCGATCCGCGCGGAAGATGAACAGGTAGTTCGCCAGCAATATCAGGCCGCCGATGATCGGGATGTAGGCGACCAGGCCCCAGAGCAGGTAGCGCTTGAGGTACATGGTGATCCACTCGGGCTTGTTGCCCTGCAGGTCGACGATGGCAAGCTTGAGCACTCGCTTGCCGACGGTCTGCCCGTAGTTCTTCAGGAAGTGCCCGTTGATCGCCAGGAACACCACGATACCCACCAGCGAACCCAGCGCCTGCTGGCCGAAGCCGGGCTGCACGCCCTCCATGAGCCCATCGTAGACACCCAGCAGGTAGCTGATGGGGATGGTGACGCACAACAGGATCAGCCCATCGATCAGCGCGGCGCCGAAGCGCGAGCCGCGGGCGGCCAGCGGCAGGCCGGTGGCTTCGTGGGTCAGCTCCGCCTGGGGCGATTGGTAGGGGTTCTGGGCATCGGTCATTTGCAGCTCTCCTTGCAGGGGTCTAGCCGGCAATTCTGGCTGCTGCGCACGGCGGCGCAAGCCCCCGTGCGCCGAAATGAGAACCGGTCAAATTTTGCTCACGAAAGGCTTGTGCGCTAAATTACGACCATTCCAGCCCCCAAGGAGGCCGCCATGAACACCCCGCTCGAACGTTGCGACGACCTGCTGCTCGACAACCAGCTGTGCTTTGCCCTGTATTCCACCTCCCTGCTGATGACCAAGGTCTACAAGCCATTGCTGCAGGAGCTTGGCCTCACCTACCCGCAGTACCTGGCGATGATGGTGCTCTGGGAAGGCGACGGCATCACCGTGGGCGATATCAGCGCGCGCCTGCTCACCGACCCGGGCTCCCTCACCCCCCTGCTCAAGCGCCTGGAAGCCGAAGGCCTGATCACCCGCACCCGCAGCAGCGCCGACGAGCGCGTGGTCGAACTGCACCTGACCGACAAGGGCCGTGCCATGCACAAGCAGGCCCAGCGCGTGCCCGCCTGCATCCTCGCGGCCAGCGAGATGGACATCGCCAGCCTCGGCCAGTTGAAGGACGAACTGGTGAACCTGCGCAGGAGCCTGCAAAAGGCCGTCTGACGGCCTTATTCCTGTTTCGCTGGGTTGTTATTCGGTTTTCTTCTGAATAAACATCTTGCGCGCAAACTAAATGATCGCTAATTTCCACATCACGCACTTAGTTAGCGCGCAATATTTTACGAAGCCAAACGAATCCAGCGGAGAACCACCATGAACACCCAGCGCATCGGCACCCTCCTCACCGGCAGCCTTCTCGCCCTGTCCATCGGCAGCGCCTTCGCCGCCGGCAGCCCCGGCGTCGAACACACCACCCAGGCCTTCCTCGAAGCCCTCGAAGCCGGCAACGGCAAGCCCCTGGAAACCCTCGCGCCGAAGGATGCCCGTGCCGTGCTGGTGGGCGCCCAGGCCGGCGTGAAGGTCGACCTCTCCGGCACCCGAGTCGAGAAGAAGAGCATCCAGGTCAACGGCCAGCCCCTGGAGCTGACCCTCGTCCGCCCCGAAGGCGCCAAGGGCGACCTGCCGGTGTTCATGTTCTTCCACGGCGGCGGCTGGGTGCTGGGCGACTACCCGACCCACGAACGCCTGATCCATGACCTGGTGGTGAACTCCGGCGCGGTGGCCGTCTACGTGAACTACACCCCCTCGCCGGAAGCCAAGTACCCCACCGCCATCAACCAGGCCTACGCCGCCACGAAATGGGTGGCCGAGCACGGCAAGGACATCGGCGTCGACGCCTCGCGCCTGGCCGTGGCCGGCAACAGCGTCGGCGGCAACATGGCGGCGGTGGTCGCGCTGATGGCCAAGGAACAGGGCGCCCCGAAGCTGCGCGCCCAGGTGCTGCTGTGGCCGGTGACCGACGCCAACTTCGAAACCGCCTCGTACAACCAGTTCGCCCAGGGGCACTTCCTCACCAAGCCGATGATGCAGTGGTTCTGGGACAGCTACACCACCGACCCGAAGCAGCGCGCCGAGATCCACGCCTCGCCCCTGCGCGCCACCACCGAGCAGCTCAAGGGCCTGCCGCCGACCCTGATCCAGACCGCCGAGTTCGACGTGCTGCGTGACGAAGGCGAAGCCTATGCCCGCAAGCTGGACGCCGCCGGCGTCGAGGTCACCGCCGTGCGCTACAACGGCATGATCCACGACTACGGCCTGCTCAACGTGGTCAACCAGGTCCCGGCGGTGCGCTCGGCCATGCGCCAGGCCGGCGCCGAACTGAAGAAGCACCTGCAATAACCGCGACGGTTGAATCGCAGGCAACAAAAAGCCCGGCCTAGGCCGGGCTTTTCACATCTCGCGAAAGGCTTAGGCCTTGACGCGGGATTTGTACTCGCCGGTGCGGGTATCGATCTCGATGGAGTCGCCGATTTCGCAGAATGCGGAAACCTGCAGCTCGGCACCGTTGTTCAGGCGAGCGGTCTTCATCACTTTGCCGGAGGTGTCGCCACGCACGGACGGCTCGGTGTAGGCGATCTGGCGGACGATGGTGGTCGGCAGTTCGACGGAAATGACTTTCTCGTTGAAGAACACGGCTTCACAGATGTCGGTCATGCCGTCTTCGATGAAGGTCAGTACGGCTTCCAGATCTTCTTTCTCGATCTCGTACTGGTTGAATTCGTTGTCCATGAACACATACAGCGGATCAGCGAAGTAGGAGTAGGTAACTTCCTTGCGATCCAGGATTACCGGTTCCAGCTTGTCGTCGGCCTTGAACACGGTCTCGGTGGCGGAACCGTTGAGCAGGTTCTTCAGCTTCATCTTGACGACTGCGCTGTTGCGGCCGGACTTGTTGAACTCGGCTTTCAGGATGACCCAGGGGGAGCCATTGATGTTGGCAACCTGGCCAGCGCGGAACTCTTGAGCGGTTTTCATACGAATATCCGATTTGGATGAGTGACAAAAAACAGGCCGCGTATCATATCCAATTTGTATAAAAATGCACCAGCCCTGCCGCCAGATCCTGGCGACCCGCCTGCAAGCCGCACCATTTCGCGGCATGGGCCTGCAATCGGGCCTCGAACGGCTGCATCGCCAACCAGGCGGCGCCCATGTCGCCACCCTGGTTCCAGGCCCGCCAGGCCGTGAGCAATGCCCGCGCCGGCGCCTCGTCCAGGTCGGCGACATAACGCGCGAGAAAGGCGTCGAGCTTCTCCAGGTGAACATCGTCCTCCTGCCGGTAGATGTGCCAGAGCATCGGCTGGCCGGCCCATTGCGCACGCACGAAGGAATCCTCCCCGCGCACCGCGTTGAAGTCGCAGCACCAGAGCAGGCGGTCGTAATCGTCCTGGGACAGGAAGGGCAGCACCTGCAGCACCAGGTTGCCGCGCGGGTGCCTGTCGCCCACGGCCAGGCCACCGGTACCGAGCCAGTTCGCCACATCGCCCAGCACGCGACCCTCGGGCACCAGTACCTGGGTGGCGCGCGGGTCCGCCGCCAAGGCATCGAGCCAGCCGGGCAGCGCCGCATTCTCGTAGGCGAACAGGGAGATCAGCCGCTCACCCGGCTGGTGCTGCACGCCGAGCGTGCGGAGGAAATCGGCCCGGGCCCCGGGCTCCCCGCGCAGGGCATCGCGCCGGTCGAGCAAACCGCGCTCGCGCAGCAGGCCGCCGGTGCGCTCGGTGAAACCCGGGAAGAAGAAGAACTTCTGCAGCCCATCGGCCTGCAGGGATGGCAGGCCGTGGAAGCCTTCCACCCAGTCCTCGGCGCTGAGGTACTCCAGGTTCAACCAGAGCGGCGAGCGGGCCCGCGCAGCCATGGCCTCCCTGTAGGCAGCGGGCAGTTGGCAGGCGAAGGCCTCGATCACCACGTCCGCAGGTTCCGTCGGCTGCCACCCGGCCGCCCAGCGGCGTACCTCCACGCCCTGGTGCAACTGGCGATCGGCCCCGGCATCGGCGCCGGGGCACAGCCGCGCGAAGGCGGCCGGCTCGTCCACCCAGAGACGCACCCGCAGGCCGTGCTCGGCCACCAGCTGGCGCGCCAGGCGCCAGGTGACGCCGATATCGCCGTAGTTGTCCACGACGCTACAGAAAATGTCCCAGTTCACGAGGGGCTTCCGCGATAAAAGCCGGCAGTTTACCCGCACCCGGCCCAGGCGGAAAAAACAAGGCCCGCCAGGTGGCGGGCCAAAGGGGGTGCGGGATGGGCACCAGGAATAAACGGGCAGCCCCACGCTGCCAAAATGCGCCGGAGCAGGCGCTGGAAAACTCAGGCGGCCATGGCCAGGAAACCCTTGTGACGCTTGGCCATCTTGGCCATTTCCAACTCCCAGATCGCCTTGCTTGCGCAGGCCATGTCCAGGGTGGTGTAGGGACCG
Source organism: Pseudomonas sp. 57B-090624 (assembly GCF_003234055.1). Taxonomy (NCBI): domain Bacteria; kingdom Pseudomonadati; phylum Pseudomonadota; class Gammaproteobacteria; order Pseudomonadales; family Pseudomonadaceae; genus Pseudomonas; species Pseudomonas sp. 57B-090624. Next base: position 18,001 of record NZ_QKRU01000084.1, on the reverse strand, counting down.
GATTTGCACTGGCCGTCGATCATCACGAACCAGCAGGCCAGATGCCCTTGCGCTCGCAGCGCCTCGGGAACTGCACTTCCAACGACGGACATGATGTCGATATGCGGCATGGCTGCCTCCTTCAATCTGTTGGAGCCAACTCTATGTGCGCGCCGCACCGCTTTGAAATCAGTCGTCTCGATAGTGCTTATGGACGTTGACGATCACGGCCGTGGACCGCCCGGGAAAATCGGCAAAACCAATTCCCGCCCTGCCCGTCTATTGGCAATGACACCCGGCAAGGAGGAAGACATGAAGGGCCACAACCGCTACGAGATCATCTACAAGGAAAACGGCACCCCGCGAGCCTTCATGGTCGAGGTGGATTACCAGCCGTCCAGCTCCGACATCTATGGCCTGCTGATGGAGAAACACGGCATCCCCTTAACCGGGGAGCCCAGGGACAACAGCGACTACCTGCGCATGACCGCCGAGAAGGGCATCACCGATGTCGCGGTGCGGCGCAAGTACTGAAAGCAGGAAGCCCCGGACGCATGCCGGGGCTCCTCTGGGTCGCGGGGTGCGCGACGGCGGACGTGAAGGTCAGCTCAGGGTGCCGAGGTTGAACCCGGTCACCGAGGCGAGCGTGCCGCGCCATAGGGTCAGGCCGGTGCAGGTCAGGCCGCCGGCGGCATGGACGTTGACGTTCTTCAGGTGGATGTATTGCGGCGGCAGCAGTTTCGGGTCGTCGCCGGTGGTCTTGGTCATCACGCCCAGGTTGGCGAAGGTGGAGCGGATGTCCTCGCGACCCTCCGGCGGCCAGGAGTTGGCGTACTCGTCGGCGAACTGGGCGAAATAGCTCTCGACGGAGATGAGCGTGCCACTGATCATCCCCGCCCCGATGGTCAGGGTGATGCCCACCTCCACCCCGAGGTCGTTGGCCTGGCGCACCAGCATCTGCAGGAACCAGTCCATGCTGCGGCCCGTCCACTCGAAGTCCTTGGCCTTGTTCAGGTCGTATTCGGCGAGGCCCGCAGGCTCCTGCATGGCGAGGTTGTCGTTGTCGCTCATTGTCCATCTCCAGTGGCTTCAAACCCTAGGTTTATAGCACGTGCCCCCGTTGGACCGGCGGCGCGACGCAAGAGTTGCGGTCCGGCCAAGGGGGCGTAGGGTGTTCTAGGGGCAACCCCTAGATCGTGTAAGAGATTGCCGACAAATGGCTAGGAGATGAGCTAGCTATCACCTGGCCATCACCTTACAATTGGCGCCAAGTTCACGGCGAACCTGCTGGCGTAGCGCCCCCTGCAACGCAGCGTTCAATCAATCCAGGGAAAGCAATCCAAGCTGATTCGTAGTGACTCGACCAGGAAGGCCGATCACCGTCGGCTTCACCGTCGAGCAGTCGGAATGAGTACGGCCTTCAAGCGCTCCATCTTCGCAGCGTTACTGATCACCAGTGCTTTCTTCTCCACCACCAGCAATGCCGGCCAAGCCACGGGCAACCTGGGCGTCAGCTTGACGATCTCCAGCGCCTGCGCAATCGACAGCGGCTATGACGCCCGCTCGCGCTCCTACAGCGTGACCCGTCAATCCTGCTCCCAGGGCGGTGAATACCAGGTGCGCACCGAACACGCCAACGGCCACAGCGAGATCCTCGCCGACAAGCCCGTGACCCAGGTGAACGGCGACGCCCAGGGCGACACCCGCGTGACCCTGTACTGGTAAGAACCCTGCCTCCCATCGCCAGCGCACCCGCCTGGCGATGCCCCCGCGCCAATCTGCCGCAACCCCTCCAGCACGCGCCCGCCTAGGGGGACCCCCTAGCGCCTCATTGCCATCATTTCCAGCCTTCCCGCCCTGTGCTCTGCTGGGCACCGGTCGGACTCCTGACCGGTTCATCAAGGAAAAGGACTGAGAGATGAAAAAGCTAGCGAAGCTGATAGTGGCCGGCGCCGGATTGCTCGGCGCCCAGGGATTCACCCTCAATGCCCTCGCCGCCGAACTGCTCGGCAAATGGGACCTCAACGGCGACGGCACGCTGGAAAGCGTCTATCGCGGCACCGGCGTGCTGGAGGTGCGCAACGCCGCCGGCGCCCTGGAGCGCAGCTACAACTTCGGCAACGTCACCTGGACCCTCGCCACCGCGGCCAACACCGACAACCAACCCGGTGCCGAGCTGGTGGTGAAGGCCGGCCCCGACGTGGCCATCGTCAACCACGCGCTCAACGACGTGCGCAAATACACCATCGGCAACACCCTCTTCGACGTGGTCGGCACCGCCCAGCTGGACGGCGGCCAGGGCGACGAGGTGATCGTCCGCACCGGCAACGCCCTGGTGCTGATCTCCAACCTCAACCGCACCCGGCGCAACGTCACCGACGGCATCACCGGCACCTGGCAGTACCAGGGCGCCTACAACCTCGGCACCCTGCCCTACGCCACCCTCGCCTATACCGCCGGCACCAGCCTGCGCCTGTACGACTACAGCCTGCAGGCCGGCCGCGAATTCCCCACCGACGGCGTCACCAGCGTCATCACCGCCGCCGACCTCGACGGCGCGCCGGGCAACGAACTGTTGGCTCGCTCCAGCAGCAGCCTGCTGGTGATCACCGGCGGCGTGCAGACGGCCGTACTCAGCAGCTACCCCGGCGGCACCGGCTCCAACTGGAACGTCCACGGCACCCTCGCCGACACCGATGGCCAGCCGGGACAGGAAGTCATCCTGGCGCTGCCGGGCAAGGTCCGCGTGGTGCACCAGCGCACCGGCCAGGCCAAGGACTACACCGTCTCCGGCACCTACGCCATCTATGCCGTCGCCGACCGCGATGGCGTGGCCGGCGCCGAGATCACCGTAGTCGACAGCGCCAACCGCTCATTCGTCATCAATGACCGGCTCGGCACCATCAAGCCGTTGTAAGCCTCGCGCTCCCGGCTTCGGCCGGGAGCCATCCCTAGTACGGATGTACTAGTCGGCCACCAAGCGTGAGCCGGTTGGCGTAACGTGGCTGGCACCGCCGTTATGCTTGGCCGCCTCGAACCCTCCCCGCGCCTCGCAGGACGGGGACTCCAGGCCCGCATCCAGAAGGAACGCCTCATGAAGAACGGACTCCCCTGCCTCAGCCTGCTCGGCCTGGCACTGCTCGGCGGCTGCGTCCCACCGCCCTCGCTGATCGACCAGCAGCGCCAGTACGAACAGGACGTCGAAGCCCAGGCACGCCAGCTGCACGCCGCCACCGACGACCTGTTCGAGGCGGCGATGGCCAGTGGCATGGCGATAGTCGTCACCACCACCGTCAACCTCGACAGCCAGAAGTACAACTTCGAGAACAACGACGATTCGGTGCGTTTCGAGAAGCTGCGCACCGGCACCGCGGTCTGGCGAAACAGCGCCAACCCCCGGCGCATCCTCTATGTGGGCAACAACATGAAGGCCGAGAAGATCGGCGTCCACGGCTCCCACTACCAGACGGTGTTCGGCCGCACGCTGTACCAGATCTACATCGTCGAGCCCGGCCATTACGACCTGGTCGGCAGCCTCTACAACTCGCCGCGCACCACCACGCCCAATCCCCAGGCCAACCGCGACATCGCGCCCTCGCCCCTGGGCAAGGTCACCCTGGTGGAGAAGGAGTTCAGCGAGTTCGACCGGGGCCAGCGCTGGCAGGACCCGCAATACCAGACCGATACGGTGAACCAGAACTACTGCGCCGCCGTGCGTGTCGTCAGCGGCGAATGCGTGAGCTGGGGAACCAGCTCCTACGACGTCACGCGCCAGACCTCGGCGGGTGGCTGGGTCGCCGACATCAACGAGCGCAAGGTGGCCAGCGTCGAGGCCCACAGCGAACTGAAGAAGGCCTTCGCCTCCTTCGACGTCGCTCCCGGCGAAGCCATCGTGGTCGACGGTTTCTACCCCGAGGCCCCCAACGTCGGCTTCGAGGAAAAAGACTGCCGGCGCGTGGCCAACGACAAGCTCGATTGCGAACTCTCCGCCCTCTATATGGTGCGCATCCCCACCGGCCTGCAGGAATTCCGCGGCGCCAGCGACCCGTCCAAGTACGGCTACATGAAGATGAGCAAGGCCCTGGCCAACCTGCAGTACCGCCCGGTCAAGCTCAACGCCAAGCCGATCAAGGATGAAAGCATCTGGGGTGAGACCTACGTGCTCAAGCGTTGAGCCTTATCTCGCCTGCGACTGACTGCGACTTATCCCACCCAGGGAGCCAGGTCTTCGAGGACTGACCAGGCGAGCCCGGTAACGGGCGATGGAGGCCTCGATCAGTCGTCGTGCGATGCCGTCATCGCGGCGGCGGGGCCAGCAGCGGGGATCGCTTCATGCCAGTTGCGCTCGTCATCCGGAGATGCTGAGGGCTCTATTGAAAGCAGTCTGATATCAAGGAATTTTCTTACACATAAAATAGGTTTATATCTATTGCCACAGAAGACAGGACACGAATGTAAACCCATTCGACGATCCGTCCGGCAGCGGCATGGGGCATCGGGTACAGCGACCGGGGCATCGCGCTGATATCCGGGGACTTCATGACCGCGGGGCATCCGGTTGCCCGCCTAAAGACCATTTCTACAGGGACGTCACCATGCGGCTGACCATTACCGCCTTTCCGCTCCGTCGCCTTGCCCAGCACATTGCCCACGCCTCACTGCTTCTCGGCGCCTCTTCAGTTCTCGCCACCCCCGCCCCGCTGACCGGCTGCAGCACCACCGGCAACGTCGCCTCGCTGCAATGCGGCCCGGCCGATATCCAGATGCAGGGCAATGCAGGAGCCTCCTCGCTGACCGTCACCGACGTGACGGCGAGCTCGGTGGCGGTGCTGAGCAACCCCTCGGTCACCGGCCCCTTCACCCAGACCCTGACCATCGACGGCACCACGACGCTGAACCGCAGCGACTACCCGGCTGTGTACATGTACTCCAGCCAGCCAGGCTGGAACGCCAACCTGCTGATCGGCTCCGGCGTCAGCCTCACCTCGGCGGGCCCGTTCGGCGCCGTCTGGCTGCGCTCGGAGAGCAGCGACACGGCCACCCGCAACGAAATCCGCGTGGACAGCGCCGCCACCGTCACCAGCTACGGCGCCAACTCGGACGGCATCACCGCCACCTCCAACAATGGCCCGGTATCGGTGATCAACCGTGGGCGGGTAACGGTCGCGAATGGCCGTGGCCTCTATGCCGATGGCGGTTCGACCAGCCTCACGCCAGTGGCCGTGAGCATCACCAACCTGGGCACGGTCAACGCCTACCAGGCCGGCGCCCGGGCCATCAATTACCAAGGCACCGCACGCATCGACAACCAGGGCAGCGTGCGCTCCACCACTCGCCAGGGCCTGATCGCCTGGTCCGCCAATGGCGGGGCGGAAATCACCAACAGCGGCACGGTGGTGGCCGACCACTACGACGCCGTGGTGGCAGCCGGCACCGACGGCAACGTGGTGGTCACCAACAGCGGCCGCATCACCGCGAACCGCAACCCCAACCTGGCCCCGGTGAGCCCGGACTTCCATGGCATCAACGCCTACACCGACGGCACCGGTACCGTGACCGTCAGCAACACCACCAGCGGCGTGATCACGGCGGCCTCCGATGCCGGCATGGCCGCTGCCAGCGCCCAGGGTGCGATCAGCATGCTCAACGCCGGGCGCATCGATGCGCTAACCGGCCTGCTGGCCGAATCCAACAGCGGCCCGGTCAACATCACCAACAGCGGCACCCTCAGTACCACCAGCATGGGCATCCACGTCATCGGCGCCAGCGCCGGCAGCGTGGTGAACACCGGTACGGTTGCCAGCGCGGTCACGGCGGTGCAGGTGGACAACGGTGCCACCGTGAACGTGGAAAACCGGGCGGGCGGCACCCTGATGGGCAACCTGGCGCTCGGCAACCTGGCCAACCTGAGCAACGCCGGCAACCTCTACCTGAAGCAGGGCGTGGACGCGGCCGATCCGCTGTCCACGGGCACCATGGCCGCCGGTACTGTCGGCGGCAACTTCACCCAGGCCGCCACCGGCACCCTCGGGCTGGCAGCCGGCAGCACCTACAGTTCCCTGGCAGTGGGCGGCAACGCCAACCTCGGCGGCACCGTGGCGGTAGACGTGAAGTCCGGCTATGGCGGTGGCGACCTGAACAACGTGGTGACCGCCACGGGCGGCGTCACCAACAGCGGCCTGCGGGTCACCGACAACTCGTTGCGCTATGCCTTCTCCGCGCTGTTCCGCAGCAACGCCATGGACCTGGTGGTGCGCGACACCGGCATGACCAGCATCAGCGCGGCCGTCTCCCCGAGCCAACCCGGCGCGCTGGGGGCGGCCTCGGTCTGGGACAGCCTGCTGGCCAATGGCAGCGACTCGCCGGAGCTGGCCCAGGCGCTGAACAGCATCCTCGGCAGTGGCGACGCCGGCGAGGTCAATGACCAGGTGGAACAGACCCTGCCACTGCTGACCGGCAACTCGCTGTCCCTGGCCCGTGACACCCTCGGCAGCGTCAACGCCGTGGTGCAGACGCGCATCGACAGCACACGTGGCCTGTCGTCAGGCGATGCCTTCCTCGGCGACCGCCACCTCTGGCTGAAGCCCTTCGCCACCCATTCCCGCCAGGACAGCCGCAACGGGGTGAACGGCTACAGCGCCGACACCCAGGGGCTGGTGGCCGGCCTCGATGGCAGCCTCTCGGCGGACACCGACCTCGGCGTGGCCTTCGCCTATGCCAAGACCGACGTCTCCAGCCACTCCGGCGGTCCCAAGCAGAGTGCCGACGTCGACAGCTACCAGCTCATCCTCTATGGCCGCCACGCGCTGGATGCGCAGAGCGACCTGTCGTTCCAGCTCGACGGCGGCCGCATGAACAATGACGGGCGCCGGCAGATCGACCTGGCAGGCCTGAGCGCGACGTCCGACTACACCAGCAAGACCGCCCACGCCGGCGTGGCAGTGGACCGCCGCTTCGCCCTGGCGCCGAGCACCACGTTCGTCCCGTCCATCCGCCTGGATTACACCTGGATCGAAGACGAAGCCTATCGCGAGAAAGGCGCAGGCGGCCTGGACCTGCAGGTGAAGTCCCGCAGCACCGACGCCCTGGTGCTCGGCGTGGACGGCACCCTGACCCATGCCCTGAGCGACCAGCTCAAGGTGAGCGCCAACCTCGGCGCCGGCTACGACCTGTACAACCGTGACGCCAGCATCACCTCGATCTATGCCGGCGCACCGGACGCGGCGTTCGTCACCTACGGCACCCATCAGTCGGCCTGGAGCCAACGCGCCGGCGCCGGGCTGACCTACACCACCGCCAACGGCACCGAGATAACCGGCCGCTACGACGCCACCCACAAGGAAGGCTTCCTCGGGCAGACCGCCTCGGTGCAACTGCGCTGGATGTTCTGACCAGGTTCGCGCCATGAACGTCCGGGCACGCCTGGCCGTCATGGCGCTGCTGGCCGCCCTGGCCGGCTGCGCCACGGCGCCCTCCCCAACCGAGCGCACCCAACACGCCAACGCGCTGGCACGGGCCCGGGGTTGGGTGAGCGAGGACCTGGACACAGGGCGCTTCGTGCTGCGCAGCTATCACCCACGGCAAGCCGCTGGCGGGGTACTGACTGTCTACCTTGAGGGCGACGGGCTGGCGTGGCTAAGCCCTACCCAGCCCTCGACGGACCCGACCCCGACCACCCCGCTCGCCCTGCAACTGGCCCTGGCGCAGCCGGACGGCAGCGCGGCCTACCTGGCCCGTCCCTGCCAGTTCGTGGGCACCCGCCACTGCACGAGCCGGGACTGGACGGGCGCGCGCTTCGCCCCGGACGTGGTGACCGGCACCAGCCAAGCCGTGGGCCGCCTCAAGGCGAACCTGGGGGCCAGGGAACTGGTGCTGGTGGGCTACTCCGGTGGGGCCGCCATCGCCCTGCTGGTGGCGGCGCGGCGGGAGGATGTGCGTCAGGTCATCACCGTCGCCGGCAACCTCGACCCGGACGCCTGGGCAGACTGGCACCGCGTCCCGCCGCTCGCCGCCTCGGACAACCCGGCACGGCACCGCGACGAACTGTGGGCGCTACCCCAGGTCCACCTGGTCGGTAGCCGCGATCCGGTCACGCCCGTCGAGCTGGCGCAACGCTTCCAGGCGGCCTACCCCGCAGGAGCACCGTCACAGGTGATCGAGATGCCCGGCTTCGACCATGGCTGCTGCTGGGCGCAGGACTGGGCAGCCCTGTGGAAGCGCCATGCCTATAAAGGCAGCACAACGCCCCGCTGAGGGTCGGGTTGCGGTCGGCGTTGGATAAACCGGCGAAACCGCAGGCACCCGCCAGCCCATGCCTCACCGGCAGGTCGATCCAACTCGCGGGGCTTGATCAGGGCGAGCACATTCGAAGCAAAGGGCTCGGGAGTAGAGGGGCAGTCGGGAGGCGCGGAACGGAGGCCCCGTAGCGGCGACCTTGCAGTCCTGGCTCCCGGACAAACCGCTACGCGCTCAACAGCATCGGTAGTCGAGTGATCAACCACCCGTCGGGCATGGATTGAACACTTCCCAGATCGTTTCCTGGACATGCCAGGTTACGGCGGTGTCAGGAACTGAACAGCTAGCCGGAATGGTTTCGCAGAGGATGGGCCCGGGCGGGAGCAGAAGAGCTGCACAGGCAAAAGCTTTTTCCCAAGCCTTGCCCCGGAACGCCGAATCTCAGAAAGCAAAAACCCCCGACTTCACTAGGAATATCAGGGGTCTTCTTGAATCGGAAAGTGGCGGTGAGGGTGGGATTCGAACCCACGATACGGTTTCCCGTATACACACTTTCCAGGCGTGCTCCTTCAACCGCTCGGACACCTCACCGGGATCTCTACGAGGCGTCAGCCCCGTCGAGGTGCGCTAATTTAGTGGAGTGTTTTCCGGAATGCAAATATTTTTTTGAGAATTTTCATGCGCTTATGAAGAGCGGGGCGAGTCGCTGTCCTGGCCCTGGCGGTAGTCGTCGAATTTGAGGCTGCCGAAGAAGATGAAGCCGAAGGAAACGAACACCCCGGCGATGAACAGCAGCAGCACGCCGGCGGGGTTCCGCAGGGCCGCGCTGTTGGCCAGGAACAACGAGCCGAGCAGCAGGACGACGGCGAGGATGATGCTGGCGATATGGGCGGGTCGGTCCATGGGGAGCTCCTTCAGGCGATGGCGGCGAGGTTATCGGCTGGCGTGCGCAGCGCCCAATTGGCAGTGCGCATCGTCGCCATAGAGCGCGCCTTATAAGGAGCAAGGGCCCGGCGCGCCTGACTTGTCAGTCAGCCAAAGCGCTTTACCTGCCCCCTGCGCGTGAGTAACGTCTGCCCCATTCCACAACAAGGACCCCTGCCATGAGTGAGCTGATCTCCTACCAATTCGAAGACGGCGTCGCCACCCTCACCCTTGCCAACGGCAAGGTGAACGCGATTTCCCCGGACGTGATCGCCGCCTTCAACGCAGCGCTCGACCGCGCCGAGCAGGACCGCGCCATCGTCATCCTCACCGGCCAGCCGGGCATCCTCTCCGGTGGCTACGACCTCAAGGTGATGACCTCCGGCCCGCAGAACGCCGTCAATCTGGTCGCCGCCGGTTCCACCCTGGCGCGCCGCATGCTCGCCCACCCCTTCCCGATCATCGTCGCCTGCTCCGGCCATGCCGTGGCCAAGGGTGCATTCCTGCTGCTGTCGGCGGACTACCGCATCGGCGTCGACGGCCCGTTCAGCATCGGCCTGAACGAAGTGCTGATCGGCATGACCATGCACCACGTAGGCATCGAGCTGGCCCGTGACCGCCTGACCAAGGCGGCCTTCCACCGCTCGGTGATCAATGGCGAGATGTTCGACCCCAAAGGCGCACTGGAAGCCGGCTTCCTCGACAAGGTCGTGCCTGCCGAAGAACTGCTGGCCACTGCCCAGGCCGTTGCCCAGCAGATGAAGAAGATCAACTCCACCGCCCACAAGAACACCAAGCTCAAGGTACGCAAGGCGTTGCTCGAGACCCTGGATGCCGCCATCGAGCAGGACAAGCAGCACCCGCTCTGATCGCATCGTCGCAGTCGAAAGCCCGGCCCCATGCCGGGCTTTTTCATTTCCGCCTCCCGCGTCGCTGCAGCCACCTAGACTCCCTTCCCAGACGAGCTGCATGAATTTCCGACAGGTGATGGCACTTTGCTTCGGACAAGCTCGAAAAGCTGTATTACTTTTAAGCCATGACGCCAGGCACGGACGGAAGGCATCAGGCATTTCACCCGCCAGGAGCTCCGTATGAAGATTGCCCACAAGGTCAGCCTTGCCGCCGCCGCCGTACTCTTCCTTACCACCGCGCTCCTGTCCCTGGCCCAGGTCAGCCAGGTTCGCAGCACCCTTCGCGCCCAGGCCGAATCGAGCATCTCCGAATCCAGCAACGCCCTCGCCCGCCAGATCGAGAACTGGCTCAACGCCAAGCTGCGCCTGATGGACCTGATGGCCCAGACCATCGACAGCAAGTACAGCCCCGAGGAAACCCAGCGGGTGGTCGACTCGTCGATGCTGAAGAATGAATTCATCCTCGTATTCGGCGCCCTCGAAGCCGATGGCAAGCCGATCAAGAACGATCCCTCCTGGCAGCCCAAACCCGACTGGGACGGCCGCCAGCGCCCCTGGTACGCCACCGGCAAGGCCGGCAGCCAGGCCGTGCTCACCGAACCCTACGTCGACTCCACCACTGGCGAAATCCTCATCTCCGCCGTCGCCCGCATCACCGACGCCGGCAAGTTCCTCGGGGTGATGGGCGGCGACATCCGCCTGAAAACGGTGGCCGACGCGGTCAACACCCTGGATTTCAACGGCGCCGGCTACGCCTTCCTGCTCAGCCGCAACGGCAACATCATTTCCCACCCCGACACCAAGCTGAACGGCAAGCCCTACAGCGAGCTGTTCGGCGGCAAGAGCCCGGCCCTGAACAAGGAACTGCAGGAGGTCGATACCGGCGACCGGCAATTGCTGGTGTCCTTCACCCCGCTGCCCAACCTCAAGGGCATGGACTGGTACATCGGCGTCGTGCTCGACCAGGGCAAGGTCATGGCCGAGGCCAACGCACTCAGCTGGCGTGCCGTGATCGGCACCGTGCTGGGCGTGGTCATCAGCCTGGTGCTGCTCGGCGTATTGATGAAGAGCCTGCTGCGCCCGCTGGACGCACTGGGCGATTCGCTGCACGAGATCAACAGCGGCCAGGGCGACCTGACCAAGCGCCTGCCCGCCGCCGGCAACGACGAAATCTCCCTGGTGGCGCGCGAGTTCAACAGCTTCCTGCAGAACCTGCAGACCCTGATCGGCGACGTGATGGGCAGCTCCAGGCAGGTGCGCGGCAGCACCGACCTCACCTCCAACGAAGCCGGCCAGGCCGCCAACCGCCTGCAGGTGCAGCTGATGGAGCTGGACCAGCTGGCCACGGCCATGCAGGAGATGGCCTCCACCGCCGAGGAGGTGGCACGCAATGCCCAGGCCGCCGCCCAGGCCGCACTGGCCGCCAACGAGGAGACCGAGAACGGCGTCACCGTGGTCTCCCGCTCCACCGAGGCGATCAAGCAGCTCGCCAACGAGATGGACGACACCGGCCAGGCCATCAACGAGTTGGCCAAGCTCAGCCAGAGCATCGAATCCATCCTCTCGGTGATCACCAGCATCGCCGACCAGACCAACCTGCTCGCCCTCAACGCCGCCATCGAGGCCGCGCGGGCCGGCGAGTCCGGCCGTGGCTTCGCGGTGGTGGCCGACGAAGTACGCTCCCTCGCCTCGCGCACCCAGCAGTCGACCCAGGAAATCCGCCAGATGATCGACCAGCTGCAGACCGGCGTGCGCCAGGCCGAGCAGCGCATGCAGCAAAGCCGCGACACCGCCAGCAAGACCGCCGACGATGCCGGCGCCGCCAACGAAATGCTCGGGCGCATCCGCGATGCCATCAACCGCATCAACGACATGAACCTGCAGATCGCCACCGCCGCCGAGCAACAGAGCGCCACCACCGAAGAGATCAACCGCAACACCACCAACATCCGCGACATCAGCCACGAGGTTGCCGGTGGCGCCGAGCAGCAGGTGCGCCAGTGCGCGGTGATGGTGGAACAGGTCGGCCAGCAGGACAGGTTGCTCAGCCGCTTCAAGATCTGACCCGGGCAGGCCGCGCATGACGCGCGGCCGCTTCACGGGAGGCATGCCATGCGCGCATTTCTGCTGCTGGCGCTGCTCTGCGCCACGGCCCTGTGCCGTGCCCAGGCGCAAACGCCCATCGAGGTCACCATCCTCTGCGACTCGGGCTACCCGCCCTACAGCTACGAGGAAAAAGGCGAGGCCAAGGGGCTCTACACCGACATCCTGCGCAGCGTCTTCGCCCTGATGCCCGGCTACAAGGTGACCATCCGCCCGGTGCCCTGGCCGCGCGGGCTGGCGGAAGTGGCCAAGGGCAACGCCTTCGCCCTCTACCCGCCCTACTACCGCCCCGACGAGCGCCCCTGGATGGAATACTCGCGGCCGATCATGGAAGAGAACCTGGCGGTGTTCATCCGCCCCGGCCTTGCCGGCACCCGGCATTTCGACGACTTCCCCAATGCCTACGCCGGGCTGCGCGTGGGACTCAACAGCGGCTTCGTCACGGTCAATTCCCCGCGCTACCGCGAGATGGTGGAGGCCGGCGAGATCGACCAGTCCTACGCCCGCGACAACCGCACCAACCTGCTCAAGCTGCTGCACCAGCGCATCGACGTCTATATCAACGATCGCCTGTCGATCCTCTGGGAACTGCAGCAGATGCGCGAGGACGGCAGCATCAGCCCCGAGGAGGCCGAAAGCCTGGTGGAAGGCCCGGTCCTGGCCACCGAGCGCGGCCACCTGGGCTTTTCCCGCCTCAATGCGGCGGCCTACCCCTACCGTGCCGACTTCATGCAGCGCTTCGATACGGCACTGGCCAAGGTGCAGGCCAACGGCACGCTCGATCGCCTTGCCGAGCGGTATGCCTCGCCCGAATTCCTGCCGGCCACCGCCAGCGGCACAGAAAAGGTTACAACCCCCTGACCGGCAGCAATTGCCCAATAAAGTGCACACCCGTACACTGCGCGCCTTTTGTCTGACTGGGCGACCCCGATGCTTTTCCTCCCGCGCATGGTTCTCATGGGCCTGCACTTCATCGTCGCCGGCATCGCCGGTTTGCTGCTCGGCATCTGCCGCCCGTTCAACCCGGACAACAGCCGCCTCTGCGCCCGCCTCTACTCCCTGCCGGCGCTGCGCATCCTGCGCCTGAAGGTGAAGACCGACGTGGCACTGCTCGAGCACGACAAGGCCTGCGTCATCATTGCCAACCACCAGTCCAACTACGACCTCTACGTGCTCGGCCGCGTGGTGCCGCCGCGCACCGTCAGCATCGGCAAGAAGAGCCTCAAGTGGGTGCCCTTCTTCGGCCAGCTCTACTGGCTCGCCGGCAACGTGCTGATCGACCGTGGCAATGCGCGCAAGGCCCGCGACGCGATGCTCACCACCACCGAAACGCTGCGCAACAAGGACACCTCCATCTGGGTCTTCCCCGAAGGCACCCGCAACCTCGGCGAAGAGCTGCTGCAGTTCAAGCGCGGCGCCTTCCAGATGGCCATCGCCGCCGGCGTGCCGATCATCCCGGTGTGCGTCAGCAACTACGTCAAGCAGATGCGCCTGAACAGCTGGAACAGCGGCAAGGTCATCATCCGCGCCCTGCCCGCCATCCCCACCGTCGGCCTGAGCCTGGACGACCTGCCCATGCTGATTGAGGAATGCCGGCAGAAGATGCTCGACTGCATCAACGCCATGGACCGTGAACTGGCCCAGGCCTGATCGCCCGCACATGGAAAAAGCCCGGCTCGATGCCGGGCTTTTTCGTTTGGACGAGCGTGTAGGGTGGGCTTCAGCCCACGCGGGTCGACGATGAAGCCTGCCCGGAAACCAAGATGCCCCGCTCCACCAGCCACCCCAGCACGAACTCCGCCACCGAGCCCGGCGCGCGCAACCAGGCGCTGTGGGGGTTCTCGTGGGGCGGGCGCGGCGATGGCAGGCGCTGCACGCGGGGCGGCGCCTGGATCAGCGCGGCGAGACCGAGGGTCGACGCCTCCGGCGAGAAGTTGTCGCCCTCGATGGTGACGAAGAGCGAGGTCACGCCAACCCGCGCCGGCTCCGCGAGCGGCAACCCGACGTGGCGGAAATCGCCGGTGAAGGCCACCCGCCCCCACTCTCTTATCAGGCTGCGAGCCTCATGGCCGCCGAAGCCGATGCGCGGCCCCGGCAGGTAGCCGAGCACCGCCGTCATCAGGTTGAAGACCAGCGCCACCATCGGCGTCATCAGGCGCTTGCGACCGCGCCAGTGGCGGTAATGGATGTTGCCGCAGGCGACGCCGACCACCGTCACCTCGGCATCCGGGTTGGCGGCGGCATAGAGCGCGGCGACATGCCCGCCCAGGCTATGCCCCAGCAGCACCTGGCGGCTCCCGGGGAAATGCCGCCCGGCCAGGGCCAGCAGCCTGGGCACGAAGTCCTCCACCAGTTCGCGGTAGCCATAGTCACGGCGACGGTCCGGGCGCGGCAGGCTGGTGGCCTGCCCGGGCCAGTCGGCCACCAGCACATTGCAGCCGGCAGCCACCAGCAACTGGGCCAGGGCCTCGTACTTGCGCGCCGCCACGCCCATGGCGGGCAACAGCACCAGCGCAGGTGCGCCCGGCTGCCCCGGATGGACGGTCACCGGGCAGTCGAAGGTGCCAGCGGCGAATGGGAAGGCCTCGTTCACGCCTGTTTTCCTTGTTCTGAGCGGGAGTCGCCGAATCTAGAGCAAGCGCACCGTCCGCACCATTACCCACCGGGTAATTCGGCCGAAGTGCCCGCCGTTGTGGAAGAACTCCCCGCATCCACCAACACTCTGAAGCAGAGGCGGGTTAAGCTCGCCGCCGCTCACCATTGGAACAAGGAAAACCAGCGCATGGGTCATGTGGTTGCCGCCGCCGTCTACGCCAAGGGCAAGAAGATCACCGACATCAGCCTCGACCAGGGCAAGGAGTGGTCGAAGAAGCCGGGCCACTTCGTCTGGATCGGCCTGCATGATCCCGGCGCCGAAGAGCTGACCAACCTGCAGCGCCAGTTCGACCTGCACGAACTGGCGCTCGAAGACGCCCTGGTGCGCCACACCCGGCCGAAGCTGGAGACCTTCGGCGATGCGCTGTTCCTGGTGCTCTACTCCCCGGTGCGCACCGACGCCGGCCTGACCTTCGTCGAAACCCAGCTGTTCGCCGGCAGCGGCTACGTGATCAGCGCCCGCTACGGCGACTCCGCGCCCTACTCCCAGGTCCGCCAGCGCTGTGAAGCGCGCCCGCTGCTGCTGGAGCACGGCGAGGACTTCGTGCTCTATGCGCTGCTGGCCTTCGTCATCGAGAACTACCGCCCGCTGATGGACAGCTACCACGGCGAGCTGGAGGCCCTGGAGCAACTGGTGCTCGACCGACCGCTGAGCCAGGCCGACGTCGAACACATCCAGGGCGTGCGCCGCGACCTGCTGCGCCTGCGCCGATACATCGGCCCGCTGGCGGAGATCTGCCAGGAACTGCAACGCCTGGACTTCCCCTTCATCGACAAGAACATGCGGCCCTACTTCCGCGACATCGCCATCCACGTCAACCGCCTGCTGGAAGACCTCACCGCGCTGCGCGAGATGGCCGACCACGCCATCGAGATCGGCCTGCTGCTGGAGTCCTCGCGCCAGAGCGTGGTGCAGCGCAAGTTCGCCGCCTGGGCGGCCATCCTCGCCTTCCCCACCGCCGTGGCCGGCATCTACGGGATGAACTTCCAGAACATGCCGGAGCTGACCTGGCACTACGGCTACTTCGGCGTACTGGGCTTCATCGCCGTCGGCTGCACCGGGCTGTTCGCCAGCTTCAAGCGCTCGGGCTGGCTCTAGCCACCCCGGGTTGCCGCGCCCCAACGAAAAAGCCCGCCATCAGGCGGGCTTTTTCATGTCGCGAAACGATCAGGCCGCGTCACGCCCCTGGGCGACGAAGCGCATCATCCACTCCGCCACCGTGGCGCCCTGGTGCTGCTTGTCCAGGCTGGCGACGCCCTTGCCGTAGATCTCCTCGCCGAGGAACTGCTGGCGGATGTCCAGCAGCGCGCGCGAGTAATCGTGGATGAATTCCGGGTGCCCCTGGAAGCACAGCACCTGGTCGCCGATGGCGTAGGCGGCGTTCGGGCAGAAGTCGCTGGAGGCGATCAGGGTCGCGTTCTCCGGCAACTGCGTGACCTGGTCCTGGTGGCTGATCAGCAGGGTCAACTGGTCCAGCGCCGGGCTCATCCAGGCCGGCTGTTCGGCGATGCGGTAGGCGTGGGTGCCGACCCCCCAGCCCTGGGTCGCACGCTCGGTGCGGCCGCCCAGCAGCAGCGCCAGGAGCTGGTGGCCGAAGCACACGCCCAAGAGCTTGTCGCCGTTCTCGTAGCGCTCCAGCAGGTAGGTGCGCAGGGTCTGGATCCAGGGATCGTCGCCGAAGGAGTCGGCCTTGCTGCCGGTGACCAGGTAGGCGTCGAAGCGCTCCCCGGCCGGCGGGTAGTTGCCCTCCACCACGTTGTAGACGCTGAACTGGGCCTCGATCGGCTGCTTGGCGAACAGCTGCTCGAACATCTTCCCGTAGCCCTGGTACTGGTCGATCAGTTCGGGACGGAGGATGTCGGTTTCCAGGATGCAGATACGTAACGGCATGAAGGACTTCCTGAAGCGATGAGAGGGAGACGCGCAAAGTGTGCGATTTATTTAACACAGGCGCCCCCATAAGGAAATAGCGCCTACAGCGACGCACCCTGGCGGCCGACCGACAGCGGGATAGAAAGCACCTGCGCAGCCCTTTGATCCAGCGGCCCTGCCGCCTAACTCCTTGCCCATCAGGCACTTGCGGGGCACGTCAATAAAATTTTACGTACGAGCCGAAACCCATTGGTTTCATCGATAGTTGAAATGCCTGATATCCGTTTTTCTATCGAATCCTTTTTCGCGAAGCTGGGCCCACTCCACGGAACAGCCAAGCGGAAACCACCATGAGCAACCTCACCCTCAAATACGCACGCAACGGCGCCCTGGCTTCGCTCGGGCTCTACACCATCGCCATCTCCCTGCTGCTGGTAGTGAGTTTCAGCTACGAGAAGGCCCGCGTCGGCGTCAGCTCGGTGGACGGCTCCATGGGCTTCTACCAGCAGCTCAGCCAGAGCGTGCCGGCGATGCTGATGAGCCAGAAGGCCGTCAGTGGACGGCAGAGCGGCTGAAGGAGCGACAGCGCCATGAAGGCACAACGCAAACGATTGCTCCTGCTCGCCGGCCTGGCGCTGATGACCAATGGTTTTTCACTGATGGGCTACGGGCATGGCTCGGTGGGCGGCGTGGCCAAGAACATCGAGGCCCGCCACGAGCTCGACCGCCAACTGGCCAATGAAGTGGCCCTGAAGGGCGAACTCGGCAGCCCGCCGATCCGCCGGCAGTTCCAGCTGCCCACCGCCTTCGTCATGGAGTCGCTCACCTGCTGCCGCGACCGGTTGGCGTGAAAGCCGGCCGCCGCGCCGCGCATGGGGTAGACTGCCGGCCCGTTTTCCGCAGCAAGGGTTCCCAACCGTGTTCATCAAGGCACTCCGCATCGGCCTGGGTCAGTTGATCCTCTTCATCGACCTCATCACCCGCCCGCGCAAACTGCGCCGCAGCGCCGAGGCGCAGGCCCGGGTCGAGGACGAAACCGCAGGCCTCGCGCTCTATCAGTCCCCCGCCTGCCCCTTCTGCGTGAAGACCCGCCGCACCCTGCACCGCCTAGACCTGCCCATCCAGTTGCGCGACGCCAAGAACGACGAAGGCCATCGCGCGGCCCTGCTGGCCGGCGGCGGCAAGATCAAGGTGCCCTGCCTGCGCATCGACGAAAACGGTGAAAGCCGCTGGATGTACGAGTCCAGCGACATCATCCGCTACCTCGAAAGCCGCTTCGCCCAGGCCTGACCCTCAGTTACCGCCACCCGCGCCCCCGGCG
>NZ_QKRU01000083.1:0-29228 GCF_003234055.1 Pseudomonas sp. 57B-090624 | reverse complement strand
GACGGGGGCGAAGCGGGGGTGGCGAAGAAATCCATTGCTCTGACTCCTCGAACGAGCTCACAGGGAGCATAGCTGCCGTCGAAAAAGATCATGTCCGGATCAAGCGGTAACTTCTGAAAAACCTCGATGAAAATTCCGAATAAGCCGAGACGACACAGTGGCGCCTGTCCGATAGCGCGGGCCTATGGGAGCGGATTCATGGGCTGTGTCTGCGTTAGCTGTCGTGGAGGCATTTATGGCGCCCTGTCACGCCCACCGCGTGGGTTTCGCTTCGCTCTACGCCACCCTACGGAAGCTGTTGCGCCCCGAACGTAATGCGCACCCAGCCCATTCGCAGCCTCGTGCCGGCACCGGTCTTTCGCGGCTGAGGCCGCTTCCACACGGAAAGCGCGCCGCGAGGCCGAACAACGTTCAGGGCCGCATCGTCATCCGCCGGGCGCCGGGGCCCTGCATGGCGCTGGCGGTCGGCTGGCGGATCAGCGCGGCCTGCCACTGGCTGGCGGTGAGGCCGTCGGCCTCCTGCAGCAGGGCGAACTTGCCGGCCACCAGGGTCGCCACCGGCACGCCATCGCGCAGCAGCAGGCGGTTGCCGGCCACGGCGGGCACCTTGGCGCCGGGCAGCAAGGTGCCCTGCAGGTTCAGCGGGTCGCAGGCGGAGAGGCTGATCAGCTCCCCGGAAAGCGGCCGTTTGCGCACCTCGCGCAGCAGGCCGACGGCTTCGGGCAGGGCGAACTGCTCGCCCGCGACGCCAGCGACGAAGCGCCCGCCGCGAATCTCCCCGCGCGCCTCCAGGCGGTGATAGACGCGCAGCAGCTCGCGCCAGCTCGGCAGCCAGTCCGCTTCACGCTCGAGCAGGCGCCAGCAGACCACGCCGTAGCGGCGCAACAGGGTGCGGGCGACATGCTCCAGGGCTTCGGCCGGCACCTGGCCGGGACGGTCCTCCTCACCACGCCCGTCACCACGCCCGCGCAGCAGCGACCAGCGCCCGGCATCCTGCATGCTGGCCAGCGCCAGGCGCGCGCGGCGGTCGGTGCGGCTGCGCCGGGCGGCGGGCATCAGCAGCGAGCGCAGGCCGGCGAAGCTGTCGGCGCTGACCAGGCCCAGGGCCACCAGTTCGCCGAGGCAATCCTCCAGTTCGCTGCGCAGCAGGCGGGTCTCCTCCAGCAGCTCGTCGAAGAACAGGGCGCCCTGCCCCGCCAGCACCTCGCGCACCCGCTCGGCCCGGGGCGAGGGCTCGGCGACCACCGCCGTGCCCACGCAGGCACGCCAGAGCCCCTGGCTCTTGCGCGGCAGCAGCAGGATCGGCGTGCTGCGCAACGGCCCGCCGGCGGCCCGCGCCGGGGCGGCGAGACGACTCCAGGCGATGCGCCCGGAACGGCACAGGTCGTCCAGCCAGTTGATGCCGTAATCGGCGACGCGGGCCGGCAGCAGCTCGCCTTCCCAGGCACCGGCGGCGGCCTGGAAGCCTTCCAGCAGGCCGAGTACGCCGGCCAGCGCCTCGGCACCGCGCATGCGGGTGGCACTGGAGAGGTGCTGCCAGTCGCAGAGGAAGCGCATGAAATCGGCCCGCTCCACCGGCTCGATCTCCCGGCGCAGGCGCTTGACGGTGTAGCGATGGATGCGTGCCAGCAGGTGCCGTTCGCACCACTCCTCCTCCCGCGCACCGGGGCTGAAGCGGCCCCGCAGCACGTGCCCTTCACGCTCCAGGGCGGCCAGGGCGAAGGCGATGTCGCCCGGCGCCTGGCGCAGGTCGGCGGCGATGCGCGCCAGGGTCAGCGGGCCGAAGCCGCCCAGGCGCGAGCGCACCAGCTCCAGCAAGGCAGCCTCCGCTTCCCAGCAGCTGTCGAACCCGGCCGGCGCGGTGATCGCCGGCTTCAGCGAGCCCAGCGGGTGCAGGGCCGACAGCTGGGGCAGGCGCTCGGCGGCCAGCCAGAATGCGGGGCGGTCCTCCAGGTGCAGGCAGGCGGCACGGCGCGCCCGGCCCAGTTGCGCCAACCAGCCCGCCCAACCGCCGTTGGCCTCCACCTCCGCCGGGGTGACGCAGCCCAGCGCCAGCAGCGCCTCGTGCATCTCGTCGGCGTCGCGCACCTGGGGCCAGGCCTCCTCGGCGACGGCGGCGATGGCCTCGGCGTCCAGGGCGCCGAGGTCATCGCCGGACTCGGGGTCGGTCCAGCGGCGGTTCTGCACGGCCTGGGTACGGCGCTCCTCCAGCGGTGCGTCGTCGAGGAAGGCATAGGGCCGCGCACCGAGGATCTCCGCCGCCAGCGCGGAGGGCGCCGGCAGGTCGCGGGCCACCCGTTCCACGGCACCGCTCTCCATGCGCCGCAGCAGATCGAGCCAGGCCTCGGCGTCCATGGCCTCGTGCAGGCAGTCGTCGAGGGTCTGCGCCACCAGCGGGTGGTCCGGCACCTCGCGCTCGCCCACCAGGTTCTCCTGGCAGGCCACCTGGTCGGGGAAGACGCTGGCCAGCAGGTCCTCGCTGCGCATGCGTTGCAGCTGCGGCGCCACCTTGCGCCCGCCCGAGGCACGCGGCAGGGCCAGGGCACTGGTGGCGTTCCAGCGCCAGCGCACGCCGAACAGCGGCGCGTCCAGCAGCGCCTGGATCAGCACCTGCTCGGCGCTGCTGGAATGCAGGTAGCGCCACACCTCGTCCAGCGGGAAGCTGTGGCTGGTGGACAGCGACAGCACCAGGGCGTCCTCGGTGGCGGCGGCCTGCAGTTCGAAGTTGAAGTTGCGGCAGAAGCGCTTGCGCAGCGCCAGGCCCCAGGCGCGGTTGACCCGGCTGCCCAGGGGCGAGTGGATGATCAGTTGCATGCCGCCGGACTCGTCGAAGAAGCGCTCCATCACCAGGCAGTCGCGGGTCGGCAGGCGCCCCAGGGCGGCCCGGGCACGGGCCAGGTACTCGACCATCTGGCGGGCGGCGGCCTCGCCCAGGCCCAACTCGCCCGTCAGCCAGTCGATGGCCGGCTGCAGATCGCCGTCGGCGGCGGCCAGCAGGCGCTCGATCTCCCCACGCAGGCGCGAGACCCCGGCGGACAGCTCGTCGCTGCGACCCGGCGCCTCGCCGAGCCAGAAGGGGATGCTCGGCGGCTGGCCACGGGCGTCTTCCACCCGCACCCGCCCGGGCTCCACGCGCACGATGCGGTACGACTGGTTGCCCAGCTGGAACACGTCGCCGGCGATGCTCTCCACGGCGAAGTCCTCGTGCACCGTGCCCACCTGCATGCCCTGGGGTTCGAGCAGCACGTTGTAGTCACCGGCATCGGGGATGGTGCCGCCGGAGGTCAGCGCCACCAGCCGCGCCGAACGCCGGCCGCGCAGGCGGCGGTTGACCGCATCGCGGTGCAGGTAGGCGCCGCGCACGCCGTTGCGGCCGTTGTAGCCCTCGCCGAGCATGCGCAGCACGGCGTCGTAGCTCGCCCTGGGCAGTTCGGCATAGGGCGCGGCACGGGTCATCAGGGCGAACAGCTCATCCTCGTCCCACTCCTGGTTGGCCACCTCGGCGACGATCTGCTGGGCCAGCACGTCCAGCGGCTGGCGCGGGATCACCAGGCTGTCGAGCTCGCCCCGGCGCACGCAGTCGAGCAGCGCCGCGCATTCGATCAGGTCGTCCCGCGACTGGGGGAACAGCCGCCCCTTCGGCGTACCGCCGACGCTGTGCCCGGAGCGCCCCACGCGCTGCAGGAAGGCGGCGATGCTGCGCGGCGAGCCCAGCTGGCAGACCAGCTCGACATCGCCGATGTCGATGCCCAGCTCCAGGGAGGCGGTGGCCACCAGCACCCGCAGCTCGCCCCGCTTCAGGCGCTGCTCGGCGTCCAGGCGCAGCTCGCGGGCCAGGCTGCCGTGGTGGGCGGCGACGGCGGCCTCGCCCAGGCGCTCGGAAAGGTGCCGCGCGGCGCGCTCGGCCAGGCGCCGGGTGTTGACGAACACCAGCGTGGTGCGGTGCTCGGCCACCAGCAGGGCGAGGCGGTCGTAGACGGTCTCCCAGGCATCGTTGCTCATCACCGCCTCCAGCGGCAGCGGCGGCACCTCGATGGCCAGGTCGCGCTCGCGGCTGTAGCCGACATCGACGATCAGGCAATCGCGGGCCTCGCCCCCGGCAGGCGCACCGCCGAGAAAGCGCGCCACCGCCTCGATGGGCTTCTGCGTGGCAGACAGGCCGATGCGCTGCAACGGTCGCCCGCACAGGCTTTCCAGGCGCTCCATGCTCAGCGCCAGGTGGCTGCCGCGCTTGCTGCCGGCGATGGCGTGGATCTCGTCGACGATCAGGCTGCGGCAGCTGCCGAGCATGGCGCGGCCGGACTCGGAGCCGAGCAGCACGTAGAGGGATTCCGGTGTGGTCACCAGGATGTGCGGCGCGCGCTTGCGCATGGCGTCGCGCTCGGCCTGGGGCGTATCGCCGGTGCGCACCGCGGTGCGGATGGCCACCTCGCCCAGGCCCTGGCGCTGCAGCTCGGCGCGGATGCCGGCCAGGGGCTCGTCGAGGTTGATGCGGATGTCGTTGGACAGCGCCTTGAGCGGCGACACGTAGACCACGAAGCAGGCATCCGGCAGCCCGCCCCCGGCAAGGCCCTGCTCCACCAGCTCGTCGATGGCGGCGAGGAAGGCGGTGAGCGTCTTGCCGGAGCCGGTGGGCGCGGCCACCAGGGTCGAGCGCCCGGCGCGGATGGCCGGCCAGGCCTCGGCCTGGGCCGGGGTGGGCGCGGCGAAGCGCCCGGTGAACCAGGCGCGCACGGCCGGGTGGAAATCGGCCAGGGCGATGTCGGCGGTAGGGGAAGTCGGCTTCATGGCGGCCAATATGCGGCCGCGCCGACGCCCCCTCAAGGACCGCCCATCGTGCGCGCCGGGCTCAGGCGCGGCCGAAACGCGCCAGTTGCATCTCGCGCAGGCGGCTCAGGGTGCGGCGGAAGGGGAACTCCAGCCAGCCCTCGGTGTAGAGCTGCTCCAGCGGCACCTCGGCCTCGATGTAGAGGGGCACGCGGCGGTCGTAGCACTCATCCACCAGGGCGATGAAGCGGCGCACGCCGTCGTCCAGGGGCGAGAGCTGCGGCAGCTGGCGATCACCGGCGACCACGCGCTCGGCGCCGTCCTCGGTGCCCCGGGCGATGCGCCCTTCGCGGCGCGCAGCCCCCAGGCGCGGCACGGCGCCCAGGAGGATGGCGCCGAAACGGTCGCACAGGGCGATGAAGTCCAGGGCGGCCAATGGCGCCTCGCAGAGCGCGGCGTAGTCGCACCAGAGCGCCACCGTGCCCTGCCGGTGCACGGCGATGTCGCGATGGCCCAGGTGCAGCGGGCGATCATGGCTGGCGACGCCGTCGTCCAGCTCGGCGAACACCGCCGCCAGCACGCTCGGGCGGCCCGGCTCGATCACCCAGTAACGCTGCTGTGCGGCGCCGGGGTGCAGGCGGTGGTCCTGCCCGCCATCGACCGCCACCACCTGCATGTGCCGCGCGATCGCCTCGATCGCGGGCATGAAGCGCTGGCGGTTGAAGCCGTCGGCATACAGCTGCGTCGGCGGCTGGTTGGAGGTGGCCACCAGCACCACGCCCTCCTCGAACATCACCTGCAGCAGGCCGCCGAGGAGAATCGCGTCGCCGATGTCGCTGACGAACAACTCGTCGAAGCACAGCACCCGCACCTCCTGTGCCAGCTCGCGGGCCAGGGCGCGCAGCGGGTCGGCGGTGCCGGTCAGGGCGAACAGGCGGCGGTGCACCCAGCGCATGAAGTGATGGAAGTGCAGACGCCGCGCGGGCACCCGCAGCCCCTCGTAGAAGCGGTCCAGCAGCCAGGTCTTGCCGCGCCCCACCGGGCCCCACAGGTAGACGCCGGCGATGCCGCCCTCGCCCTGGTGCAAGGCCCGCTGGCAGGCCTCCAGCAATGTCGCCGCGTGCAGCTGCGCGGCATCGGGCGCGAACCCCAGGTCATCCACCGCCTGCCGATAGGCCGCCAGTGGCGATAAGCCTTCCATTCCCTCTCCCGCTCCGGTTGCGAATCGGGCGGCAGTCTACAAGGTTGCGGCAACGGGGCGGCAACGCGACGGGCGCGAGCGGCAATTCCTTGCCGCCCGGCAACCGCCAGGCCGACGGCAAAGGCTCTGGAACGGGCGTCCCAGCCACTGGCACACGCCTTGCTGAGTAGCCGCGCACAAGGACTTCCTATGGATGGATTCAGCATGAGCCTCTTCGGCACCGGCCTCTCCGGCCTCGATCGCTCCAAACTGCAGGACATGACGCACAGGCTCAAACTCGTGCGTTATGGCGACGGTCGCCCGGTCCCCCCGCAAACCTCACAACCCACCGCCACCCTGCAGCCGAACCAGGCCAAGCCCACGCCCAAGGTCGACCAGGCCGCCGCCCAGCGCGAAGCCGCCTACGACGAAGCCTTCGCCCGCCTGCGCGTGGGCCTGCAGAGCGGCAGCGTGGAGGGCGGCACCTCGGCCAGCGGCGCCGACACGCTCACCAACGACGTCTACGCCGATGCCCAAAGCGCCGCCGCCAGCGTGAGCAAGCCCGCCCAAAGCGCCGCCGCCCAGGAATTCCATGACTACATGAACAAATCCGCCGGCGAGAAGATGCGCGACAAGATCCTCAAGGAACTGGGCCTGACCGAAGAAGAGATCGACGCCCTGCCGCCGGAGCAGCAGGAGCAGATCGAGAAGCAGATCGCCCAGCGCATGGCCGAGCTGGCGGCCATCCAGCAGGAAGAGGAACTGCGCAAACGCGGTGTCGACCTGGTCTCCCTCGACACCGAAGACCCGCGCCTGCGGGCGATGCTCGACCCCTCGACCCGCGCGGGGATGCTCGGCGCCTGACGCCGCGTTCCCTCGTCATCGCGGCGGCCCCGTAGGGGCGGATTCATCGGCGCTGTCTGCGTTCGCTATTGTGGATTCAACAAAAGGCTCAAGAAAGGTGCATTCAGGGCCTTTCTTGATTCCTGGCACGCCCACCGCATGGGTTTCGCTTCGCTCTACGCCATCCTACGAAAGCCGCCACCCACGACGCTCGCCAAGTGGTAATGCGCACATCAATGCAGAACGTTGAGCACCAATGTTGAAGCAGCCGCCAGGCGCCCCTTCGGGAGGCCGAGCGTAATCATCGTTTCAGGGGTTGAGCGACAGGGATGTCGCGAGAGCCGCGATGGGCCAGGGATGGCCCTTCGAGGCGTGCCCCTGGACGCCGCTTGCGGCGAACGCACTTCAGTGCGGCCCGAAGGGCGAGCGTAGCGAGTAACGATGATGGAGTGAGGGAAGTCTGGCGAAGCCAGACCCGTATGCAGGGGCAAGCTTTTTGGTTCCTTTTCACCGGGCTGGCGTTCCAGCGATTGGAAAAGGGACTCGCCGGGGGGCGAAACCAGAAACATCAGCAAAGCTCGGTAATCAGCTTCGCCAAACCTTCTAGCACCACATAACGCAGACAGAGCCAGTTCATTCGGGGTGGAGCATCCGGCCACACCGCCGCTGCCCGCTGCGGGCCTTTCCCGGCTGAAGCCGCTCCTACGGAGAGGGCGCCCGCCTCGCCAGCCTGACGTACGGCACCGTCAATTCCCGCCTGCGGCTTGGATCGGGCGCCGCACTCTGGAATGCTATGCAGCCTCCGACCCGTCTCCCGCAATGGTTTCAAGGCTCCCCACGTTCCCATGAAGATGCGTTTCGCCCTCCTCCTGCTCGCCGCCGCGCTCTGTGCCGGCTGCAGTTCCGGCTTCCAGCCACTCAAGGCCAAGCCCGTCGTCGCCACGCGCAACCGCCCGCTGCCGCCGGAAAACCCGGTGTACGGCGTGCCCAGCTATGAAGCGCCGATGGTGTGGGTCGCCGAAGACCCGGACGAGGTGAAGGGCAGCACGCGCAACGTCGAGCCACGCCCGGAACCCGCGCGGGAGATCCTCGCCCAGGCCATGCTCGCCGAAGAGATCGGCGACACCGAAACCCTCATGGCGCGCCTCCACGAGGCCGCCGATGCCGGCAACGCCCGCGCCCATTACGAGCTGGCCCGCCACTACCTGACCGGTGACGGCGTACCCGCCGACCAGGCCGCTGCGCTGGACCACCTGAGCCAGGCCGACGCCCTGGGCAGCGCCGAGGCCAGCCGGGTGCTGGCCTGGAACTACCTGCGCGGCACCGGGGTGCAGCAGGACGTGGAGTACGGCACCCGCCTGATGGAGAAGGCCGCGCGCACCAGCGACCGCGCCCTGCGTGAAATCAGCCTGCTCTACCTCAACACCTGCGAGCCCTACCTGAACGACCCGGAGCGCGGCCTGGCCCTGCTCAAGGTGGCCAGCGACGCCGGCGACAGCGTCTCCGCACCGCTCTACCAGCTCGCCCTGCGCCAGCAGCAGGGCCAGCCGATCGAAACCTCGGTGGCCCAGGCCCACGAACCGCTGCCGTGCCTGGCACCGAGCATCGCCGCGCCGGCCGAGCGCGACGCCACCGCCATCGCGCTGAACGCCGAGCCCGCCGAGAACGAGGCCGCCGCCGAAGCCACCAAGCTCGCCGCCCTCTCCGGCGACCTCGATGCCATGGTGCTGTACGCCGAGAAACTGCTCAGCGGCGAATACCCCTCCACCCAGCCGGAGCTGGAGGCGTACACCTGGTTCGCCGTCGCCGCCAGCCGTGGCAGTGGCCCCGCCGCCGAGCGCACCGCCAGCCTCGCGCCCATCCTGCAAAGCGCCGAGCAACGGCAACCGGGCCTGGTGGATTCGATGATCGCGGCGCTCGACAGCGCCATCCAGCCGCCCCGCCAGCACGTCCAGTAGCGGCTTGCCTACAGCCACGGGTGTCATCCGTTTCCCGACACCCGAGGCTTTTCCGTAAGACTTCAGGCGCTCGGTGGGAAGCGCCCGACAACAAATGTCGGATTGATCCGATTCCTACCGAACTGCACGCGGGTCGCGATACCCGCGTTCCCGCCGTCCCTACCATGTGCGCCGTACCGATTCCGCGAGCCCTGGTAGCAGATGCACAGACGAACCCTGATAGTCGACGACCACCCCATCACCCTGATCGGCCTGCGCGCCGTGCTGAGCCGTGAAAGCTCGCTGCAGATCGTCGGCGAGGCCCACAGCGCCGACGGCCTGCTCGAACAGCTCGCCACCCGCCCCTGCGAGCTGCTGGTCACCGACCTGATGATGCCGGACAGCCGCCAGGCGGACGGCCTGCGGCTGATCGAGCAACTGCGCCGGCACTACCCGCAACTGGCGATCATCGTCGTCACCATGCTCGACAACCCGGCCCTCGTTGCCTCGCTGCTCAAGCTCGGCATCCAGGGCCTGGTGAGCAAGCGCGGGTTGCTGGCCGACCTGCCCCGCGCCCTCCGCGCCAGCGCCAGGCGCCCGTTCGTCTCCGGCTCCCTGCAGCGCCTGATGCAGCTCGGCGAAGCCGCCCACGGCAAGCCCCTCGCGCAGATCGACGAACTCTCCCCGCGCGAGGTGGAAGTGCTGCGCCTGTACGGCAGCGGCCTGGCCATCAACGACATCGCCCAGCGCCTCTGCCGCAGCAAGCAGACCATCAGTGCGCAGAAGACCAGCGCCATGCGCAAGCTCGGCCTCGACACCAACGCCGCGCTGTACCTCTACATCCAGGAAAACGGCCTGGCCTGAGGACTGCCCCATGACCTTCTCCCTGCGCCTCCTCCTGCTGTTGGCCCTGCTCGCCGGCGGCGGTGTCCACGCCCGCGCCGAAGCGGCCCTGAGCTGCCCGCTGCACGCCACCGACCTCGTCCCCTGCGCACCCGGGCCGGCGTGGGGCCTTGGCGGCTGCCTCGGCCTGGATGCCGCCAGCTCCCCGGGGCCCGACTATGGCATCACCCTGCTCGACGACGGCCTCAACCTGCTGGAGACGCTGGAGCGTTCGGACATCGACTGGCGCGACCTGCCGCAGACCTTCTGGCACCTGCTGGTGCTGGTGGCGGTGGTGGTGATCCTCTCGCTGCTGTGGAACTGGCGCCTGCAACGCCAGATCCACCAGCGCCGCGCCGCGCAATGCCAGCTGAGCGACCAGCTGGCCTTCCAGTTCTCGCTGCTCAACGGGCAACCGACGCCCCTCTACGTGCGTGACCTGCAGGGCCGCCTGAGCAGTTGCAATCGCGCCTACGAGCAGTTCTTCGCCAGCTCACTCGAGGAGATGCGCGGCACCACGCCACGCCAGCAGGGCATGTGCCTGGCACTGGCCGACGCCCTCGAGAGCCGCCTGCAGGAGGTACTGCAAAGCCGTCAGTCGCGCTTCTTCGACAGCTGCACCGAGGAGAACGGCCGCCAGCGCCACCTCTACCAGTGGCAGGTGCCCTTCTACAGCGCCCGCGGCAAGCTGCTGGGCGTACTCGGCGGCTGGATAGACATCAGCGACCGCAAGGAACTGGAAACCCGCCTGCGCGACGCCCAGCGCCAGGCCCTGGACGCCAGCGCGGCCAAGAGCCGTTTCCTCGCCACCATGAGCCACGAGCTGCGCACGCCGCTCAACGCCCTGGTCGGCCTGCTGGAGCTGGAGAGCCACGCCCGGCCGGGCTCGGAGAACCTGCGCATCGCCCGCCAGTCCGCCGACGCCATGATCGACCTGGTGGGCGACATCCTCGACCTCGACCGCATCGAGAGCGGTCGCATGCAGCTGGCGCCCCGCCCCGTCGACCTGGCCGCGCTGCTGCGCGAGAGCCTGGAGCTGTTCGCCGCCCGCGCGCGCGAAAAGGGCCTGGCGCTGGAACTGGACTGCCCCTTGCCGGCCCACCGGCTGTACCGCGTCGACCCCCTGCGCCTGCGCCAGGTGCTGCACAACCTGCTGGCCAACGCCGTCAAGTTCAGCGGCCAGGGCACCGTCAGTCTCGCCGGCCGCCTGCGCGACACAGGGCCGACCAGCAGCCTGCTCACCCTGAGCGTGCGCGACGACGGCATCGGTATTCCCCGCGGCATGCTGGCACGGGTGTTCGAGCCCTACCGCCAGGCCGATGCCGAAGTCGCGCAGCTGCATGGTGGCTCCGGGCTCGGCCTGCACATCTGCCGCGAGCTGGTGCAGCTGATGGGCGGGCGCATCAACCTGGAAAGCGAACCCGGCCGGGGCTGCAACGTCACCCTGGAGATGAACCTCGAATGGCGCCCGGCGCCCTCCGCCCTGCACCGCGACGCGCCCGCCTCGGCCCGCACCGACACCCAGCCCCTGCACGTGCTGGTGGTCGACGACCTGTCCATCAACGCCCTGGTCCTGGAGCAGCAGCTGGCCAGCCTCGGCCACCGCGCCCGCGTGCTCACCGATGGCGCCTGCGCCCTCGCCGCCTGGGCCGAGGACGATTTCGACCTGCTGATCACCGACTGCAACATGCCGGGCATGGACGGCTACGCCCTGGCCCGCGCGGTGCGCCGCCTGGAGGACGAGAGCGGGCGCGCACCCCGGCGCATCATCGGCTACAGCGCCAGCGCCCTGGCCGACGAAGCGGAACGCTGCCGCGAGGCGGGCATGGACGAGCTGCTGGTCAAGCCCGTGACCCTGGAGCGCCTGGCCGCCGCCCTCGCCAGGCGCGGCCCCGTCGCAGCGCCGGTGCCGGCCACGGCCTTCGACCTCGGCCACCTGGAGCGCCTCGATGCCAGCCTGGTCGGGCGCCTGCTGGCCGAACTCGAGCGCAACCTGGAAGACGAACTGCAGCGCCTCGCCACGCCGCTGGCCAGCAACCGGCCTGACCTCATCGCCCAATGCGCCCACCGCCTCTCGGGCCTCGCCTGCACCATCGACGCCCCGGGCCTGATGCGCGCCTGCGACGCCCTGCGCCAGGCCGGCATCGACGCGCCCCGGTTGGCGCGCTGCCAGGCAGCACTGGTGGCCGAGCTGCAGCGCATCCTCCACGAGGCCCGCAGCCGCCGTCCGACCTGAACCCCGTCGACTGCGTCGTGCTCCTGACGCGTCACGATTGCCGCACGCCGGCCATTGCGGTAAACAGGAGCGCTTTCCCGCCGTTGTCGCCGTACCGATGAAAAACTGGATCGCCACCTTCTTCCGCATCGTCAGGGACGACAAGGGCCAGACCCAGGGGTACCCCATCCCCTGGGCCATCGAGCGCCCCAGCCTGCATGGCTTCCTCGCCGCCTTCGCCGACGCCCCCGGCGGCCTTCCGGACAGCGAGATCACCCTGCCCGACGAAGCCCCGCCCGCCACCGGCAACGAGCTGCGCTGGGCCCCGGGCGCCCTCGATGGCGTCCTCGGCCACCACGCCTCCGCCGACGACATCGACACCGCCGACGAGGTGATGGCCGCCCTGCTCGCCACCCTCGACGACCCGACCCGCCACATGGCCCGCCTCTACCAGTTGGTGGCCGATGGCAGCGTGCTCGGTTTCATCGACCAGTTGGTGGAGCGCCTGCAGCAGCGCCCCGGCCTGCCACGCGCACGGCTGCATGCCCTGGCCCTGTGGCTGGCACGCAGCAGCCCCGACCGCGGCGCGGTGAAGTTCGCCCTGGCCCTGCTCGGCGTGCTCGACAGCGGCAGCCAGCGCGAACTGTTCCTGACCTTCGGCCAGCACGAGGAATTCACCCTTTTCGCCACCATCGCCCTGGGCAACACCCTGGCGCCCCCGGAGCGCGAACGCGCCTGGTGGGCGCTGGCCCGCAAGGTCAAGGGCTGGGGTCGCATCCACCTGGTGGAGCGCCTCGCCCAGAACCCCTCGCCCGCCGTGCAGGACTGGCTGCTGCGCGAGGGCTACCAGAACGCGGTGATGGTGGAATACCTGGCCTACCCCTGCGCCGTGGGCGGCAACCTGCTGGCGGCGCTGAGCGGCCAGGACGTGGACGACGCCCTGCTCGACGGCGCCGTGGAAATGATCGAGGCACTGATCAACGGCGGCCCTGCCCAGGACATCAACGACTACGCCGACGGCGCCGAAGCGGTGCTGCGCCTGCTCGACCACCTGGCGCGCCGGCCGCCACGGCACCTGGGGCACTTCCTGGTGGTCGAGGGCATCCGCGACTTCGCCCGCGACCCCCACCAGGACTGGGAGCAGCTCGCCCAGCACGGCTGGACCGAGGCCTGCCGCGAGGACATCGCCCGCCGCGCCGACGCCATCCGCGAGAGCCCGCAGTGGCCGCACCTGGTGCACCAGGGCCTGGAAGAGGAGGACGAGCGCGCCTTCTGGCTCGCCGCCAGCGCCGCCGGGCACCTGGACATCGACCCCTGGGACGCCTGGTTCGAACGCCAGCGCAGCCAGCGCTCCTCGGCCTGGTACCAGTTGATGCAGACCAGCGACCCGCAACGGGCCGCCCGGGTCATCGAGCTGGCCCGCCAGCAGCTGGACCTGGCGCACATCGCCAGCGGCCCCGGCAGCGCCCTCGGCCTGGGCCCGGAATACCGCCAGCACAGCGCGCTGGACTTCATCCTCCAGGACCTTGGCCGCTTCCCCGTGCAGGGCTGGGACCTGGTCGCCACCGGCCTCGCCAGCCCGGTGGTGCGCAACCGCCACATGGCGCTCAAGACCCTCGCCGCCTGGGGTCGCAACCAGTGGCCGGCCGACACCCTGCAACTGCTGCGACGCACCCTCGACCGCGAACCCGAGCAGAGCGTGCGCGAGCGCATCGCCGAGTTGCTGCAACCGCAGCTGGTGGAAGCGCCACGCCCGCCCGAATAAGCCCGGCGGCGCTGCACACGGCGGCGTCCGCCCGACCTCCCGTGGGATGGCGTAGAGCGAGCGAAACCCATGCGATGGGCGTTCTGGAGGCCCGGCATCGCTCCAGACAACGCTCTTGGGCCTTTGCATTTCATCCACGACAGCTAACCCAGGCACCGCCTTGCAAATTGCCCAGGCCATGGCGGCCTCTTCATGCGTTTTGCACGAGCGTCCACGCTGCGCTTATAGCCAATCGCTTGATTCTGCTGGGCTCGCGCCGGATGCCCTCCTGGCACGCCGGCTGCAATGGACTGCAGGCTGACGACAAGAAGGAGGCCCAGCCCATGTTCACCGCCATCAAGGAAATCTACGAAGCGTTCCCCGACCATAGCGTCGCCATCACCCCGCGCAGCGACGGCAAGTGGCTGCTGACCCTGAGCAAGGGCGGCGTCCAGGAGCTGAGCCGCGAGTTCGAGGGCGAGGCGGCCTTCAGCCAGCGGCGCATCCGCTGCCTGATCCGCGAAGTGGCCGAGGAGATGCTGCTGGTGGCCTGCGTGGATGCCATGAGCAAGCAGCGCAACCTGGGCGAACTCCATGGCTTCATCGGCTCGCCACTGCAACTGGGCAACGCCGCACGCGGCATGGAACGGCGCGGGCTGTCGCGCTGACCGCCAGCGCCAGCGGCGGCACCCAGGCGGGGCCCGCAAGGGCCCGGCGCCAGGGCATGGGGTAGCGAACCCGGAGATCAGGGCAACGACGAAGACGGATTGCGGGGCGTAAAGCCGATCCGTATAGTTGCCACTAATTCTCATTCGCGAACGAGCGCATCCCGCGCCGGACACCCCGCTCTCGATGCCGTCGACCAACGCCCCCTTCCACGATTTCTACCTGAGCCATTCCGCCTGGCTGCTGGGTTTTCTGCGCCGTCGCCTGGGCAGCGGCTTCGATGCCGCCGACCTGATGCAGGACACCTTCCTGCGCGTGCTGCTGCGGCCCCGTACCTTCGACGGCGCCACGGGTGAGCGCTCCTACCTGGCCACCATCGCCCGGGGCCTGTGCATCGACCACTGGCGGCGCCGGCAGCTGGAGCAGGACTGGCTCGAGGCCATGGCCGCCCGCCCGGAACCGCTGCAAGCCTCCCCCGAGCAGCAGGCGCTGATCATCGAGACCCTGCATGAAGTCGACGCCATGCTCCTGCGCCTGCCGCACAAGGTGCGCCGCGCCTTCCTCATGGCCCAGCTGGACGACATGCCCTACCGCGAGATCGCCCTGGCGATCGGCGTCTCCGAACGCATGGTGAAGAAGTACCTGGCCCAGGCCTTCCTCCACTGCGCGGTACTGGAGGCAGAGCTCGACGGCCTGCTGGTGGAATGAGCGGCATGGCCAGCCCGGAACGCACCCTCAGCCACGCCAGCCTGCAACAGGCCGCCAACTGGTACGTGCTGCTCCACGACGACGCCCCCAGCGCGCAGCTGCGGGCGCAGTGGCAGGCCTGGCTCGACCAGCAACCCGAACACCGCGATGCCTGGCGCTACGTCGAGCGGGTCGGCCAGCGCTTCGCCCCGCTGCAAGCCGGCGGCGAGCGCGAGCTGGCCAGCCGCATGCTCCGCGACGACCCACGCCGCATCAGCCGCCGCCAGGGCCTCAAGACCCTGCTGGTGCTGGGCGCCGGCTCGCTGCTCGGCTGGGGCACCTGGCGCACCACGCCGCTGCCGCGCCTGGTGGCCGGCTGGTCGGCGGACTTCGTCACCGGCACCGGCGAAACTCGCGAAACCCTGCTGGCCGACGGCAGCCACCTGTGGCTGCGCGCGCAGAGCGCCGTGGACGCCGCCTTCGACACCGAACAGCGCCTGCTGCGGCTGCGCTTCGGCGAAGTGCTGATCGACACCGCCAAGGATGCCGCGCGCCCCTTCCTGCTGGAGAACCAGCACGGCCGCCTGCGCGCCCTCGGCACGCGCTTCGGGGTGCGCCAGGACGACGGCCTCACCCGCCTCAGCGTCTACCAGGGCGCGGTGGAAGTGCGCACCGCCGACAGCGGCCAGCTCAGCGTCATCGAGGCCGGCCAGCGGGTCGACTTCGACGGCCTGTCCCTCGGCACCCCGGCCCCGGTGCAACGGGCCGGCGAATCCTGGACCCGCCAGGTACTGGTGGCCGACGACATGCCACTGGGCGAGCTGATCACCGCCCTCGCCCGCTACCGCCACGGTCACCTCGGCTGCCACCCGGCGGTCGCCCAACTGCCGGTGATGGGCGCCTTCCCCCTGGGCGACACCGAGCAGGCGCTGGAACTGCTCAGCGCCGCCCTGCCCATCCGCGTGCACCGCCTCACCGACTGGTGGCTCAGCGTCGAGCCCGCCTGAACACCCCGCTGAACCCGTCACGCCGACGCCCCGGAAAATAATTTTCAGCGAGCGGTTCCCTTTTCCATTTCTCGTTCGGTTCAACCAGACAACAACGCCATCCGCCACCGAACATTTCCAGGGGACACCATGCACTTGCTCGCCAACCCGACCCTCCGTTTCGCCCTGCGGCCGCTCGCGCTCGCCATCCCGGTCACCCTGCTCGGCGCCGCGCAACTGGCCCTGCCCGCCTCGATGGCTCAGGCCGAAACCGCGCAACAGGGTGTCGCCGAGCGTCAGTACGACATCGCCCCGGGCCCCCTGGTTGCCTCGCTCAACGAATTCAGCAGCCAGGCCGGCATCTACCTCGCCGGCCACAACAGCCTGGCCGCCGGCAAGACCAGCGCCGGCCTGCACGGCCGCTACAGCGTCGCCCAGGGCCTCGCCCTGCTGCTGCAGGACAGCGGCCTGCGCGCCATCGACCAGGGCAACGGCGGCTACGTCCTGCAGCCGGCCCCCCAGGACGGCGTGATGCAACTGGACCCGACCTCCATCGTCGGCGCCGGCCTCGCCAGCGGCCCGGGCCAGGCCGACCGTGGCTACCGCGCCGAAGTCAGCAGTACCGCCGGCAAGACCGCCACCGCCCTGGCCGACACGCCGCGCTCGGTGTCCGTGGTCACCCGCCAGCGCATGGAAGACCAGAAGTCCCAGACCCTCACCGAAGTGCTCGGCTACGTGCCCGGCATCTTCGCGCCGCCCTTCGCCGCCGGTGACGGCCAGGCCGGCGACCTGTTCTTCGTCCGTGGCTTCAACGCCACCGACTGGGGCTACGGCCTGCTCCGCGACGGCCTGCGCGTGCAGGGCAACCGCTACGACACCAGCAGCGAGCCCTACGGCCTGGAGCGCGTCGAAGTGTTCCGCGGCCCGACCTCGATCCTCTACGGCGAGAACGCCCCGGGTGGCGTGGTCAACATGGTCAGCAAGCGCCCCACCGCCAACCCGCGCGGCGAGGTCGAATTCACCTACGGCAGCAACAACCGCCGCCAGTTGGGCATCGACGTCTCCGGCCCGCTGAGCGAAGGCGACAACGTCCTCGGCCGCCTGGTGATGCTGGGCCGCAACGCCGACAGCCAGGTCGACGGCCAGCCGGATGATCGCCTCTACATCGCCCCGTCCATGACCCTCAACCTCAGCGACGCCACCTCGCTGACGCTGCTGTCGACCTACCAGCGCGACCGCACCCTGATGGAGCTGGGCTACCCCGCCGCCGGCACCCTGCTGCGCAACCCCAACGGCAAGATCGACAAGGACACCCTGCTCGGCCACCCCGACTGGGACAAGTTCGAGCGCGAAACCTGGACCCTGGGCTACGAGTTCTCCCACCAGCTCAACGACACCTGGCAGTTCCGCCAGAACTCGCGCTACATGCAGTCGCGCATCGACCGCCACGAGATGTGGCCCGGCAACCTCAACGCCGGCGGCTTCGGCACCACCCTCGCCTACACCGCCTACGACCGCACCAACAAATCCATCGCCTACTCCCTGGACAACCAGTTCGAAGGCCACTTCGCCAGCGGCGACTTCGACCACACGGTGCTGCTCGGCGCCAGCCTCGACCGCACCTCGTTCAACCAGAACTGGGATGCCGGCGCCGGTGGCCAGATCAACGTCTTCAACCCGGTCTGGACCAGCACCCCGACCACCCCGGTGCACATCCAGAACGCCCAGCTCGACCAGTCGATGTACGCCGCCTACAGCCAGCTGCAGACCCGCTACGACAACTGGGTGCTGCTGCTCGGTGGCCGCCTCGACCGGGTCAACAGCCAGTACCGCAACAAGCCCGGCACCACCAACGCCGCCGCCGGCCTCGACTACTGGGACACCGACTTCACCTGGCAGGCCGGCCTGATGTACCAGTTCGACAACGGCCTCTCGCCCTACGTCAGCTACTCCACGGCCTTCGCCCCGACCCAGCAGACCTCCAGCCGCTCCGGCCCCCTGGACCCGACCACCGCCGAGCAGTACGAAGCCGGCATCAAGTACGAGCCCAAGGGCTGGAACACCTCCTTCACCGCCTCCGTCTACGACCTGCGCAAGACCGATGACGTGATCTTCGACAGCGCCGCCAACGACTACCGCCAGGTGGGCGAGAGCCGCGCCAAGGGCGTGGAGCTGGAACTCAACAGCGACGTCACCGAGAACATCAACCTCACCGCCGCCTACACCTACACCGACTCGCGCATCACCAAGGACGCCCAGGGCTCGCTGCTCGAAGACCACCAGATGACCGGCGTACCGCGCAACCAGGCCTCGGCCTGGGCCAGCTACCGCTTCCTCGACGGCGCCCTCAAGGGCCTGCGCATCGGCGGTGGCGTGCGCCACTTCGACAGCACCTTCGCCTACACCGCGCCCTCGCTCTACGGCCGCCTGAACACCGGCGACGTCACCCTGCTGGACGCCGCCGTCGGCTACACCATCAACGACAACTGGTCCGCCGAGGTGAACGCCAAGAACCTCCTCGACAAGGAATACGTCGCCGGCTGCAACAACGCCGGGCGCTGCTACTGGGGCGAAGAACGCAGCCTGCTGGGCTCGGTCTCCTTCCACTGGTAAGCGGACCACCCAAGCCACCACGCCGACCGATGCGTAGGGTGGACGACGCTCTTTTCGTCCACCGAACGGTGCCACCAGGGAGCACGGAGCCAGGGCAGCCCTGCGGACTGCTTGGCGACTGAAGTCGCCCCTATAAATGATTGCCGCCTGGAAGCGCGGAGCCTGTAGGTCGGCGATCAATTCCGAGCCGCCCCCTTGCCGGCGAACGATGGCCCATGCCAGGATTCGCGCCATGAACAACTTCCCGAGCAACCGCATCCATCATCACGGCACCCCTTCCGGGCGCCGTGATTGCTCATGCCCGTTGCAAGCCGACTGAACCGGCTGCGATGGACACGCAAAGGCGCCCAAGGGCGCCTTTTTTCATGCTTGTAGAAAACCAGAGAGGAACCAGAAATGACCATGCTACGAGGAACCCGGATCATCACCGGCGAAGAAGCCAAAACCATGCGCGAGATCGAGGGCCGCTTCCGGAGCTGGCTTCATCGACGCCGGGGCTGAGGAAGCGATAGTCCCCGCGCTGTGGGGCCAGGACACCTTCATCGAGAAGACCGGCGGCAGCGAGATCATGGGCCAGATGTGGACCTTCGACGACAAGGCCGGGCGCCCCTGCTGCCTGATCCCCGAAGCCACCGCGCTGTTCCAGGAGCGCAGCGCCCTCCTGCTGGCCGGGCGCCGGGAAGCCACCTTCTTCTACGCCGCGCGCTGCTACCGCTACGAGCGCCCCCAGGCCCTGCGCTACCGCGAATTCACCCAGCTGGGCGTCGAGGTGCTCGGCGACCCCGAGCGCGGCCTGGCCTGCAGCCAGGCACTTTGCATCGGCTTCCTCGACTCGCTCGGGCTGGCGTATGAGCTGGACCTGCGCGCCAACCGCGGGCTGACCTACTACCTGGGTGGCCAGGGCTTCGAAGTGCGCTGCCCGGTGCTCGAGAACCAGCGCCAGGTGGTAGGCGGCGGCGCCTATGCCGAAGGCGCCGGCTTCGGTATCGGGCTCGAACGCCTGGCCATGGCGCTGGCTCTGCAGCGTGGCCGGGAAACACCCACCTCTTCGTAGGTTGGACTGAGGCACGAAGCCCAACGTTGTACGGCTGAACATCGCTGCGTTGGGCCTCGCTGCGCTCGGCGCCAACCTACGGTGCCGTACTCACCCAAACCCCCATGCCGCCCCATGCGTAGGGTGGACGACGCTCTTTTCGTCCACCAGACGGTGCCACCGGGGAGCGCAGAGCCAGGGCAGCCCTGCGGCCTGCTTGGCGACTGAAGTCGCCCCTACCGCCGTATGCGGAATGCCTTGGGCGACTGCCCCGTGCCGCGCTTGAAGAAGCGCGAGAAGTAGGCCGGTTCGGAGAAGCCCAGGCTGTCGGAGACCTGGTTGATGGTCATGGCCGTGTACACCAGGCTGCGCTTGGCCTCCAGCAGCAGGCGCGCGCTGATCATCTGCAACGCCGATTGCCCGGCCAGGCGCCGGCACAGGGCGTTGAGGTGGGCGGCGCTGATGCCGAGGGCGGCGGCGTACCAGTCGATGGGGCGGTGCTCGCGGTAATGGGCTTCGAGCAGGCGGGTGAAGCGCTGCAGGTGCTCGCGTCCCCGGTCCTGCACCGGCGCCTCGGCGCGGGACAGGTCCAGCGAGCGGCGCCCCACCCACACCAGCAGCGCGCTGATCAGCGATTGCAGCATCAGCTCGCGCCCCGGTGCCTGCTCGGCGTATTCCTGGGCCAGGGATTCGAACAGCGCATCCAGGTAGCGCTTCTGCCCCGCCACCGGGTAGCAGGCGGCGCGGGCCAGCGGCGGCTCGTCGAGGGCTGCGCCGAGCTGCTCCACCAGCGGCAGCGCCAGGCTCAGCACATGGCCCCGGATGTCCTCCGAGAAACGGAAGCCGTGCACGCAGAGCGCCGGCACCACCTGCAGCGCGGCCACATCCACGCGGTTGACCACGCCCTCCACCTCCAGCT
This sequence comes from Pseudomonas sp. 57B-090624, assembly GCF_003234055.1. Taxonomy (NCBI): domain Bacteria; kingdom Pseudomonadati; phylum Pseudomonadota; class Gammaproteobacteria; order Pseudomonadales; family Pseudomonadaceae; genus Pseudomonas; species Pseudomonas sp. 57B-090624. Next base: position 8,756 of record NZ_QKRU01000083.1, on the reverse strand, counting down.
CCGCCTTGCCGCCCTGCACGTAGAGCAGCTGCACCAACTCGCCATGGCGATGGGGGCGGATGTCCCAGTCGTGCAGGGCGCTGCGCGCGGGAATCGACTCGCAATGGATCAGGTCCGGCGTCGGCCAGGCGTCGGTCTCGCCATAGAGACGGAACACCGGGACCGGGGAATGCTGCGACATGAAAGCCTCGGAAAGTCCATGAAACCAACTGGATAGTGCCTTCAAAGGCACCCGCCATCCACCAAAAATACAGAGGATCACAACAACAATGGGCCAGGCGACGTGCCGACCGAGGCCCCCATGAGGACAACAACAATGAAGACTCGCATCGCCATCATCGGCGCCGGCCCCTCCGGCCTCCTGCTCGGCCAGCTGCTGCACAAGGCCGGTATCGACACCGTCATCCTCGAACGCCAATCCGCCGACCACGTGCTGGGCCGCATCCGTGCCGGCGTGCTCGAACAAGGCATGGTCGAGCTGCTGCGCGAAGCCGGCGTCAGCGCGCGCATGGACCGCGAAGGGCTGGTCCACGACGGTTTCGAACTGGCCTTCGACGGCCGCCGCGAACGCATCGATCTCAAGGGGCTCACCGGCCGCACGGTGATGATCTACGGCCAGACCGAAGTCACCCGTGACCTGATGGAGGCCCGCCAGGCCTGCGGCGCGCCGACCTTCTACAGCGCCACCGACGTCGCCCTGCACGGCCTGCAGGGCGACAACCCCTACGTCACCTTCAGCCATGGCGGCGAGGTGCACCGCCTGGACTGCGACTACATCGCCGGCTGCGACGGCTTCCACGGCGTGGCGCGCAGATCCATCCCCGCCGGCGTGCTCAGGGAATTCGAACGGGTCTACCCCTTCGGCTGGCTCGGCGTGCTGGCCGACACCCCGCCAGTGGCCGAGGAGCTGATCTACGCCGCCCACGAACGCGGCTTCGCCCTGTGCAGCATGCGCTCGCCGACCCGCACCCGGTACTACGTGCAGGTGGGCATTGAAGAGCGGGTGGAGGACTGGTCCGACGCGCGCTTCTGGGAAGAACTCAAGCGCCGCCTGCCGGCCGAGACGGCCGCGAGCCTGGTGACCGGGCCTGCCATCGAGAAGAGCATCGCGCCCCTGCGCAGCTTCGTGGTGGAGCCCATGCAGCACGGCCGGCTGTTCCTGGTGGGCGATGCCGCGCACATCGTCCCACCCACCGGCGCCAAGGGCCTGAACCTCGCCGCCAGCGACGTCAGCACCCTCTATCGCATCCTCCTGGCCGTGTACCGCGAAGGCCGCCACGCACTCACCGCGCGCTACTCGGAGATCTGCCTGAAACGCATCTGGAAGGCCGAACGCTTCTCCTGGTGGATGACCTCGATGCTGCACCGTTTCCCCGACACCGACGCCTTCAGCCGGCGCATGCAGCAGGCCGAGCTGGACTACTTCGTCGGCTCCGAGGCCGGGCGCACCAGCATCGCCGAGAACTACGTGGGGTTGCCCTATGAGCCGGTGGAGTAAACAGCGAGCGGGTTTACAGGCCGTTGAAAAACGTAGGCGAGGCAGCCGATGCAAGGCGAAAACGGCCGAAAAAGCGCAGTTTACGTGGGGTAAATGAGCATTTTGATCGGACTCGCGCACGAGGGCGTTTTCAACGCTGCAGCGGCAACGCAGCTAGTTTTTCAACAGCCTGTTAGCGTTTCTCTACGGTGATAGGGATGGCGCGGAGCCGATAGGCATCGACAATGGCCTTCGCCTCCGCCTTCGACAGCACATCGAGCTGCGCCTGGCGCAGGGTCTCCTCGGAGCTGTACATCGAACGCAGCAGCACCAGCCGGTACACGTCCATGCGCTCCTCGGAGCGGCTGCAGCGGCTGGCGCAGAACTGGCGATAGACCCGCGCCATCTCCTCGAAGATGACCAGGTTGGCCTCGGGGTCGGCGTCGCGCTTGTAGAGGTCCACCGCCCGCTCGTAGCTGATGCCGTCGATGGGCTCGAACACCTGCGTCACCGCACGGATGCGCGCCAGCAATGGCGCCGGCAGTTGCTCGTGCACGCGGTCGTTGAGGCGCACGCTGTCGGGGTCGACCGTCTGGGCCGCCGCCACCGGGCCGCTGATGAGGAGTGCCAGGCAGGTGCAGAGAAATGGCTTGAAGCACATGGGAAAGGTCCGTCTCTCGGGGAGCGTCATCCTAGCGCGCGAAGCCCGGCGCCGCACCGGTTCGCCGTCCAGCGGTGGCAACGCCCTGTGAGGCTCCTGCAAGCACCCGGCCCCGGTTGACGTTGCCGAGGGGCCGGCGGCAGGATGGCGCCACCCCGGCCGCCACCGATGCGGTCGTCACGACAAGTACAAGAATGAAACGCAAGATCCCTGCCCTCAACGCCCTCAAGGCCTTCGAGATCGCCGGCAGCACCGGCAGCTTCACCCGCGCCGCCGAGCAGCTCAACGTCACCCAGAGTGCGGTCAGCCGCCAGGTGCGCCAGCTGGAAGAGCAGATCGGCGAAGCGCTGCTGATACGTCGCCACCACCACCTGGAACTCACCCGCGCGGGGCGCAAGCTGCTGGACGCGCTGAACCAGTCCTTCGACCGCATCGAGCTGGCGGTGCGTGCCATCCAGCAGAAGAGCCACCTCAACCGCCTGCGCGTCAACGCCCCGCCGACCTTCACCAGCCGCTGGCTGCTGCCGCGCCTGGGTCGCCTGCGCGAGCAGCACCCGGAGCTGGAGCTGAGCATCACCACGCGGCTGCAGGACAGCCTGGCCGAGACCGGCACCCTGGATTGCGCCATCCGCTTCGGCAACGGCGAGTGGGAGCAGCTGGACGCCACCCTGTTGATGCAGGAGCGCCATATCGCCGTGTGCTCGCCGGGGCTGCTGGCCAGCGTGCAGGGCAACGGCGAGGCGCCGGACCTGGAGCGCATGACGCTGCTGCACGTGCTGGCCAGCGAGGACCGCCGCTACCAGACCTGGCAGCACTGGCTGGACGCCGCCGGAATCCGCGGCGTGGACACCCGCGGCGGCTATGAATTCGACCTGCTGGACCTGGCCATACGCGCCGCCCTGGACGGCCTCGGCATCACCATCGCCGACTGGCACATGGTCACCCGCGAGCTCGCGGCGGGCCAGCTCACCCAGGTGCTCAACGTGCACGTCGAAGGCCACCAGTCGTACTGGCTGGTGACCCGCCCGGAGCAGGCCGAGTCGGCCGCTCTGCGCACCTTCCAGGCCTGGTTGCAGCAGGAGGTGTGGCTGTCCACTCGCAACCTGGCGCCCTCCACCGCCGCAGGTGAAGAGAATGCGTGAACTGCCGTCGCTCAACGCCCTGCGGGTGTTCGAGGAAGTGGCCCGCCACAGCAGCTTCAGCCGCGCGGCCCTGGCGCTGAACGTGACCCAGGGCGCGGTGAGCCGGCAGATCAGGCAGCTGGAGGACTACCTCGGCGTGGCGCTGTTCGTGCGCACGCCCCAGGGGCTGGGAATGACCCCGGCCGGCAGCGCCCTGGTGCCCGGCCTCACCGATGCCTTCGACCGCATGCAACAGGCCCTGCGCGAGGTGCGGGTGCCCAACCTGCGCCAGCGCCTGCGCATCCTCGCCCCGCCCACCTACGCCACGCGCTGGCTGTCGCCCCGGCTCAAGGGCTTTCACAAGCGCTACCCGGACATCGCCCTGAACGTGCGCAACGACGCCGGGCCGGAAAGCCCCAGCGAAATCGACTGCCGCATCCGCTTCGGCAAGGCACCGGCCCAGGGCTGGCACAGCCGCCTGCTGCTGTTGGAACGGCACCTGGCCGTCGCCGCGCCGGAGCTGTTCGAAGCAGGCCGGCCGCCGGTGCTGGCGGCCCACCCGCTGCTGCACATCCTCCATGAGGGCAAGCACCTGCAGGTGTGGGAGAACTGGCTGGAAGCCACGGGAAGCGACGCTGTCGACCCCAGCCAGGGGCTGGAATTCAGCACCCTCGACCAGGTGATCCACGCCGCGCTGGCCGGCGGCGGGCTGGCGGTGATCGACCGGCGCATGATCGAGTACGAACTGGCCACCGGGCAGTTGCTGCCCATCAGCCCGGTGGAGGTGGAAGGCCCCTATGGCTACTGGCTGGACGTGCCCGCGAGCAGCCAGGGGCTGTCCAAGGTGAGCGTGTTCTGCGAGTGGATCGAGGCACAGAGCGCCACCCAGGCCCCGGGCTGACGCCCGGCTACGGTGTGGTTCGCTCCCGTAGCGCGGACTTCAGTCCGGGGGCTCGGCTCAAGGCCGCTAGGCGGTCTTTGCCACGCGCCCGAGCGTGCCGCCCTCCTCGTCCGGCGCACCGGCCTCCGTCAGGGACAGCGCCTTGGTCTCCGGCGCCCAGGCCATGGACACCAGGGCACCGAACACCAGCACCCCGGCCAGCAGCGCCATGGTGGCGTTGAGGCCGATGCCCGCCACGCTCACCGGCAACAGGAAGGTGCTGATGGCCGAGCCCAGTCGGCTGGCCGCCGTGGCCAGGCCGACCCCACTGGCGCGCACCTCGGTGGGGAAGCTTTCCGCCGGGAACACCCCCACCAGGTTGCTCACCGCCGACAGCACCAGGGTGAACAGCCCGAACAGCGCCACCAGCGCCCAGGCCATGCTGCCGGGCAGGATCGCCAGCAGGAGCAGCGTCACGGCCAGGAGCCAGAAGGAGCCGATGAGGAAGCCGCGCCGGGAGAACTTCAGCGTGCAGCCGATGCCCGCCACGGCCCCCAGTACCAGCAGGGCGTTGAGCATCATCTCGGTGTCCATGCCCTCGGCCAGCCCCATCTTCGCCAGGATGGTGGGCAGGAAGGTGTAGATGGCGAAGTACGGCATCACGATGCAGATGAAGAACAGGCAGTTGAAGGCCGTGCGGGTGCGGTACTCGCGGCTGAACAGCACCGCGTAGCCGCTGCGGTTGCGCTGGGGACGCTCGTCGTCCAGCACCACGTTGGCCCCGATGTGCTTGCGCACGATGGCCCGCGCCTCTTCCACCCGGCCCCGGTTCACCAGCCAGCGCGGCGACTCCGGGGTGCCGATGCGGGCGATGAGGATGATGGCCGCCGGAATCGACGAGGACGCCAGCATCCAGCGCCAGGCGTCATCCCCCAGGCTCAGCATGGCGGTGCCGATGAAGGTGGCGGCGACATAGCCGAAGGTCCAGATCACGCTGAAAGACCCCAGCAGCACGCCGCGATGCTTCCTCGGCGCGAACTCCGCCAGCAGGGTGTGGCCGACGCTGTAGTCGCCACCCAGGCCGATGCCGATCAGCACCCGCAGGAGGAACAGCTGCAGCGCCGTCTCGGCATCGAACTGCAGCACCGAGGCCAGGGTGATCAGCACGAAACTGACGACGAAGATCTTCTGCCGGCCGACGTAGTCGGAGATCCAGCCGAAGAACAGGCTGCCGAGGAACAGGCCGATCAGCGCCGAGGCGCCGATCAGCCCCTGCCAGAACGGATCGAGCTGCATCTGCGGGCTGATCAGGGTGAAGGCGATGCCGATCAGGCCGAGGATGTAGCCGTCGGTGAAGTGCGCGCCGAAGGTGAGGCCGGCGATACGGATGTGGAAGCGCCCGAGGGGCGCGTCGTCCAGCTTGATGGTGGGTGACATGGTGAGCTCCCTTTTGTTTTTGTTCGCCGTAGCGTTGGGAACAGGGCTCCATGTGGAGCCCCGGATTGACGATCGAGCGGGCCGTGAAAGCCCCCGGTTCAAACGACCGCGAGCCCTCCCATCAGGAGGTACTTGATCTCCAGGTAATCCTCGATGCCGTACTTCGAGCCTTCGCGGCCCAGGCCGGATTCCTTGATGCCGCCGAAGGGCGCCACCTCGGTGGAGATGATCCCCTCGTTGATGCCGACCATCCCCGCTTCCAGCCCTTCGGCCACGCGCCAGACCCGGCCGATGTCGCGGCTGTAGAAGTAGGCGGACAGGCCGTAGGGGGTGTCGTTGGCCTGGGCCAGCACCTCGGCCTCGTCCTTGAAGCGGAAGCAGGCCGCCACCGGGCCGAAGGTTTCCTCGCGGGCGATGAGCATCTGCGGGGTCGCCTCGGCCAGCACGGTGGGCTCGAAGAAGGTGCCGCCCAGGGCATGGCGACGACCGCCGCACAGCAACCGGGCGCCCTTCTCCAGCGCATCGCCCAGGTGCTGCTCGACCTTGGCCAGGGCGGCCGTGTTGATCAGCGGGCCCTGGTCGCTCTCGCCCTCCAGCGCGGCCCCCACGCGCAAGGCGCGCACGGCATCGGCCAGCTTGGCGGTGAAGGCCTCGTAGACCCCTTCCTGGATGTAGAAGCGGTTGACGCAGACGCAGGTCTGCCCGGTGTTGCGGAACTTGGAGGCCATGGCCCCGCACACCGCCGCGTCCAGGTCGGCGTCGTCGAAGACGATGAAGGGCGCGTTGCCGCCCAGCTCCAGGGAGACCTTCTTCAGGGTGTCGGCCGCCTGGCGCATCAGCAGCTTGCCGATGGCCGTGGAGCCGGTGAACGACAGCTTGCGCACCACCGGTGAAGCCTGCAGCGCGCTGCCGATGGCCGGGGCATCGCCGGACACGATGTTGAACACCCCGGCGGGAATCCCCGCCTCTTCCGCCAGTACTGCCAGCGCAAAGGCCGAGAGCGGCGTCTCTTCGGACGGCTTGAGGATCAGCGTGCAGCCGGCTGCCAGGGCCGGGCCGACCTTGCGGGTGACCATCGCCAGGGGGAAGTTCCAGGGCGTGATGGCAGCAACCACGCCGATGGGCTCCTTGGTGACGACGATGCGGGCATCCGCCTTGTGGCTGGGGATGACATCGCCATAGACGCGCCTGGCCTCCTCGGCGAACCATTCAAGGAAGCTCGCCGCATAGACCACCTCGCCCATCGCCTCGGCCAGGGGCTTGCCCTGCTCGCGGCTGAGCAGCTCCGCCAGCTCGCGCTGGTGGGCCAGCATCAGTTCGGCCCAGCGTCGCAGCGGCTGGCTGCGGGCCTTGGCGGTGAGCCCGCGCCAGGCCGGCAGCGCCCTTTGGGCGGCGGCGATGGCCTGGTCGGTTTCCGCCACCCCGGCCTTCGCCACCTCGGCGATCAGCGTGCCGTCCGCCGGGTTGCGTACCGGGTAGCGCGGGCCGTCTTCCAACCAGCAGCCGTCGATGTAGTGTCCCTTGCGCAGCAGCCGGCTCATGCGGTGGCCTCCTTGAGGGTGAAGGCCGCTCCGGCCGGGCGCGGAACACGCAGGATGCGCTTTCCGGCGGTGTAGTCGTTGATCAGGTCGCAGGGCGTGTAGTTGCGCTCCAGCTCGTGCAGCTCATCCGCATCCAGGCGCGTTTCCAGGGCCGCCAGGGCGCTGTCGAACTGCTCGGTGGAGTCCGCCCCCACCAGCATGCAATCCACCCCCGGATGGTTGAGGACCCAGGCCTGGGCGACCTGGGCGTTGGACACGCCACGCCGCCGCGCCACCCGCTGCACCGAACGGGCGATCTCGAAGGAGGCTTCATCGGCGTACATCTGCTGGGTGAAGAAGTCGGTCTGGTTGCGGGTGGACTGCACATCGCCGGTCAGCAGGCCACGGGCCAGCGGGCTGAACACCGAGACGCCCAGGCCCTGGTCGCGGCAGAAGGGGATCATCTCCCGCTCTTCCTCGCGGTAGGCGCAGTTGAGCTGCAGCTGCATGTTGATGGGCCTGACCCAGCCATTGCGCTCGCAGGCCATGAGGATCTTCGCCAGTTGGCCGGTGAGCATGGTGGACACGCCGATGTAGCGCGCCTTGCCGGCTTTGACGATGTCGTGCAGGGCTTCCATCGTCTCTTCCACGGGGGTGTTCACGTCGAAGAAATGCAGCATGTAGAGGTCGACGTGATCCATGCCCAGGCGCGTCAGGGAGGCGTCGATGCTGTCCATGATGTGCTTGCGCGAATGGCCGCTGGCGTTGATCCCCTCGCGGGTGCCGTAGCCCACCTTGGTGGTGACCACGATGTCCTCGCGACGCACCAGGCGCTTGAGGATGCGCCCCACCACCTCCTCGCCGACACCGGCGGAGTAGAAGTCCGCCAGGTCGATGAAGTTCACGCCCTTGTCCAGGGCATGGCGGACGATGGGCTCGCTCTGGCGCTCGTCGAAGATCCAGGGTTTCCACTGCGGCGTGCCCATGTTCATGGTGCCGAGGCAGAGCTTGGACACCTGCAGGCCGGACTGGCCGAGACGGACGTACTGCATGGCGGCCTCCTCAGGCTTTCGGGGTGTAGAAGGGGTTGGCGATGGCGCCCACAACATCGGCCAGCTGGGCCCGGGAGGGCAACCCGGCCAGCGCCGCCTTCAGCGCCGTGCGGCAGGCGTTGTAGTTGTTGCGGTACACCGCATCCAGGTCGTCACAGGCGGGGTTCACCCAGTTGGCGGTGACGATGGCCCATTCGTCCTCGGCCTCCGGCGGCAGGGTGCCGTCCAGCAGGGCCTCGGTGATGGCCTTGGCGATGCCCGCCTGGGAGGCGCCCCAGGTGGCGTTGGCGTGCAGGTCGCCGCTGATCTCGGCCTTGTTCACGTACAGGGTCATGGGTTTGACCGGCACGTTGGGCTGGGCGATGACCATGAAGGGGCAGTGGCCCTGGCTGGGGGACGCCAGGCTGTTGGCGAAGGCCTGGCCGGCCGGGCCGTTGCGCGGGCCGATCAGCAGGTTGATGTGGGCGGCGTTGACGCCGGGGCCTTCGAAGCCCTCGCCGATGTAGAGGTCGAGCTGTTTCATGGGGTCATCCTCAGAGCTTGCAAAAAAGTCGGGTAGCTGCCGTGACCCACCGCTGTGGCCGGCTTGCGCCGGAGCGGCTGGGGGC
>NZ_QKRU01000082.1:0-30572 GCF_003234055.1 Pseudomonas sp. 57B-090624 | reverse complement strand
CCTCGGCGGCGTTCTGCGGTGGCGGCTGGGGCGGTGGGTAGCCGTACTGCTGGAACCAGAGGAAGGCCAGCAGGTGGGCGAGGACGATGGCGGCCAGGAAGATGCCGAACAGGCGTGCGAACAGCGTGTCGGCCTGGCGCATCAGCCGATCTCCCGCGCGTCGAACAGGTAGCCCTCGCCGCGCACGGTCTTGATCAGGCGCGGTGACCGGGGGTCGTCGCCAAGCTTCTGCCGCAGGCGCGAGACGAGCAGGTCGATGCTGCGGTCGAAGGCTTCGATGGAGCGGCCCCGGGCGGCGTCCAGCAGCTGTTCGCGGCTGAGCACCCGGCGCGGGCGTTCGAGAAACACCCAGAGCAGGCGGAACTCGGCGTTGGACAACGGCACCACCATGCCCTCGGGGGATTGCAGCTGGCGCAGCACGCCGTTCAGGCGCCAGGCATCGAAGCGGATGCTGGCGCGCTGGTCGGCACGCAGGCCTTCGCGGTCGTCGCGCACGCGGCGCAGGATGGTCTGGATGCGCGCCACCAGCTCGCGTGGCTCGAAGGGCTTGGCCATGTAGTCGTCGGCCCCCAGTTCCAGGCCGATGATGCGGTCGGTGGGTTCGCAGCGGGCGGTGAGCATGAGGATCGGGATATCGGACTCGCTGCGCAGCCAGCGGCACAGGGAGAGGCCGTCTTCACCGGGCAGCATCAGGTCCAGGACCACCACGTCGAAGGGGGCGTCGGCCAGCGCTTCGCGCATTGCCTCGCCGTCGTCCACACCCACCGCCTCGATGTTGAAGCGGGCGAGGTAGTCGCAGAGCAGGTCGCGGATCGGCACGTCGTCGTCCACCAGCAGGGCGCGGATGTTCCAGCGGCGGTTGTCGAGGGGGACGGGGGCTTGGTTGTGCATGGGTGTGTTGCCATCTGGCGGGTCGACCGGGCCGGTGGACCACTGTTCTTCGCGTCTGGCGGCGGGCGTCGAGCGGCGGGCCTTGGGCTTGCATCGGGCGCATCCTACTCCGCCGTCCTGCCACCGGCCATCGCGGCGAGAGGCTCGCCGATGACGGTGTCGCCAGCGTGTCGGCTTTGTACCGGGGCCGATACAAAGCGTCGGCGTTGCATTCGGAAGGTGCCGGCAGGGTGTAGGGGATGCGCGCGGCTGCTTTCTGCGGGCGGATGGGGTACTTATGTCGCGCCGCATCCGGACCTGTCGTCGATAAAGGAGTTGTCATGCAGATTTCCACCACCCTGCTCGCCGGTTTCTGGGGCTGGCTGGCCGCCAGCAGCCTGCTGCTCGGCGCCGCCATCGGCTTCTGGGTGACGCTGCCCAGGGCGGTCACCGCCTCGGTGATGGCCTATGGCAGCGGGGTGCTGATCGCGGCGCTGTGCTTCGGGCAGATCCCCGAGGCCGAGCGCCTCGGCGGGCTGGGGCCGACCCTGGCGGGCATGCTCGCCGGCGGCGCGCTGTTCGTCCTCGCCAGCCAGTTGCTGGACCGCTGGGAAGCGCATCACCGCCAGCGCAGCGGCGGCGCCGGCTCCATGGTGGCGCTGCTGATCGCGGTGGGCGCCTTCCTCGACGGCATTCCCGAATCCCTGGGGCTCGGCCTGGGCCTGCTGGACGGCGGCGAGGTGAGCCTGCTGATGCTGGTGGCGATCTTCCTCTCCAACCTGCCGGAGGGGCTGGCCAGCGCCGCCGGGCTGCGCGAGGAGAAGCGCAGCGGCCTGTTCGTGTTCGGCCTGTGGGGCAGCATCGTCCTGCTGTCGGGCCTGGCGGCCATGGCCGGCCCGGGGCTGATGAGCGACCTGCCGCCGGCCTGGCTGGGCTTCGCCCTGGCGTTCTCCGCCGGTGCGGTGCTTTGCATGCTGGTGGACACGCTGATCCCCGAGGCCTTCGAGAGCACCCATGCCTGGACCGGGCTGATCACCCTGGCCGGCTTCATGACCGCCTTCGCCCTCGACCACCTCTAGTCGGCGGCGATCACCGGAGCAGCGGCGGGCGCGGGCTTCCGCTACAATGCGCGCCGTTTTCGACTTGCCAGAGAGCCCGCCCATGTCCGCCTGCCAGACGCCCATCATCGTCGCCCTCGATTTCCCCACCCGCGAAGCCGCGTTGAAGCTGGCCGACCAGCTCGACCCCAGGCTGTGCCGGGTGAAGGTGGGCAAGGAGCTGTTCACCAGCTGCGCATCGGACATCGTCGCCACCCTGCGCGAGCGCGGCTTCGAAGTGTTCCTCGACCTGAAATTCCACGACATCCCCAACACCACCGCGATGGCGGTGAAGGCGGCGGCGGAGATGGGCGTGTGGATGGTCAACGTGCACTGCTCCGGCGGCCTGCGCATGATGGCGGCCTGCCGCGAGACCCTGGAGCGGTTCAACGGGCCCAAGCCGTTGCTGATCGGCGTCACCGTGCTGACCAGCATGGAGCGCGAGGACCTGGCCGGCATCGGCCTGGACATCGAACCCCAGGAGCAGGTGCTGCGCCTGGCCGCCCTGGCGCAGAAGGCCGGGATGGACGGCCTGGTGTGCTCGGCCCAGGAAGCGCCTGCCTTGAAGGCGGCGCACCCGGCCCTGCAGCTGGTCACCCCCGGCATCCGCCCGGCGGGCAGCGCCCAGGACGACCAGCGCCGCATCCTCACCCCGCGCCAGGCGCTGGACGCCGGCTCCGACTACCTGGTGATCGGCCGCCCCATCAGCCAGGCCGCCGACCCGGCCCAGGCCCTGGCCGCCGTGGTTGCCGAACTCGCCTGAGGCTCTATCGGCGCGCCCCGTGTGTTTGGGGCTCCCAAATAAAATGGCCCGGACTGCACTGCAGCCGGGCCATTTTTATTGGCGCGGAAGGGTTACCTGACCTTCAGCACCAGCTTGCCGAAGTTCTCGCCGCTGAACAGCTTGCCGAGGGTCTCGGGGAAGGTTTCCAGGCCTTCGACGATGTCTTCCTTGCTCTTGAGCTTGCCGGCGGCCATCCAGCCGCCCATTTCCTGGGCGGCGCTGGCGAAGTTGGCGGCGTGGTCCATGACCACGAAGCCTTCCATGCGTGCGCGGTTGACCAGCAGCGACAGGTAGTTGGCCGGGCCCTTCACCGCTTCCTTGTTGTTGTACTGGCTGATGGCGCCGCAGATGACGATGCGTGCGCGGGGGGCCAGGCGGGTGAGCACCGCGTCGAGGATGTCGCCGCCGACGTTGTCGAAGTACACGTCCACGCCTTTCGGGCACTCGCGCTTGAGGCCGGCGGCGACGTCTTCGTTCTTGTAGTCGATGGCGGCGTCGAAGCCGAGTTCGTCGATCAGGAAGCGGCACTTGTCGGCGCCACCGGCGATGCCGACCACGCGGCAGCCTTTGATCTTGGCGATCTGCCCGGCGATGCTGCCGACCGCGCCGGCGGCGCCGGAGAGCACCACGGTGTCGCCGGCCTTGGGCGCGCCGACGTCGAGCAGGGCGAAGTAGGCGGTCATGCCGGTCATGCCCAGGGCGGAGAGGTAGAGCGGCAGCGGCGCGCGGCTCGGGTCGACCTTGTAGAAGCCGCGCGGTTCGCCGACGAAGTAGTCCTGTACGCCGAGCGCGCCATTGACGTGGTCACCGACGGCGTAGTCGGGATGGTTGGAGGCGATCACCTTGCCCACGCCCAGGGCGCGCATCACCTCGCCCAGGCCCACCGGCGGGATGTAGGACTTGGCGTCGTTCATCCAGCCGCGCATGGCGGGGTCGAGGGACAGGTAGAGGTTCTCCACCAGGATCTGGTTCGGGCCGGGTTCGCCCACCGGTTTCTCGACGTAGGAGAAGGTGTCGCGGGTGGCCGCGCCGACCGGGCGCTTGGCGAGCAGGAACTGGCGGTTGAGCTGGGGCATGGCAGGGCACTCCGAATAGGGAAAACACCGGTTTAGTCCGCGCGGCGGTGGAGGGCAAGCTTAGTCGCGCCAGGGAATGTGCGGCCATGAATGGCAATGATCATCGCGGGCGGGTTTCATCAGTCAACTGGATGCAGCACCCACCACGGACCTGATGATGCTGACGCTGGCCACCCGCCAGTGGCTAGACTCCGTGCCGGTTCCCATCCTTCCTTCCGAGGTTTCACAGATGAGCATGACTTTCTCCGGCCAGGTCGCCCTGGTGACTGGCGCCGCCAACGGTATCGGCCGCGCGACCGCGCAGGCCTTCGCCGCCGAGGGGCTGAAGGTGGTGGTGTCCGACGTCGACGCCGCCGGCGGCGAGGCCACTGTGCAACTGATCCGCGATGCTGGGGGCGATGCCACCTTCATCCGCTGCAACGTCACCGTCGATGCCGAGGTGAAGGCCCTGGTGGAAGGCACCGTCGCCGCCTATGGCCGCCTCGACTACGCCTTCAACAACGCCGGCATCGAGATCGAGAAGGGCAAGCTGGCCGAGGGCTCCGAGGCCGAGTTCGACGCCATCATGGGCGTCAACGTCAAGGGCGTCTGGCTGTGCATGAAGTACCAGATCCCGCAGATGCTGGCCCAGGGCAGCGCCGGCGCCATCGTCAACACCGCCTCCGTCGCCGGCCTCGGCGCGGCGCCGAAGATGAGCATCTATGCCGCCTCCAAGCACGCGGTGATCGGCCTGACCAAGTCCGCTGCCGTCGAGTACGCGAAGAAGAAGATCCGCGTCAACGCGGTGTGCCCGGCGGTGATCGACACCGACATGTTCCGCCGCGCCTACGAGGCCGACCCGAAGAAGGGCGAGTTCGCCGCCGCCATGCACCCGGTGGGGCGCATCGGCAAGGTCGAGGAAATCGCCGGTGCGGTGCTCTACCTGTGCAGCGACGCCGCGGGCTTCACCACCGGCCATTCGCTGGCCGTGGACGGTGGCGCCACCGCCATCTGACCGGCTTCGCGGTCATGCAGGGGCGCCTTCGGGCGCCTTTTTGCATTCTGTTACAGGTCGGACCTGGGCTGGCTCGCGAGGCCACTATCCAGCCACGTGCGGCGTGCGCAGAATCCGCCGAGGTCCGACAAGGAGAACAACATGACCGCAAGCCCCCTGGTAACGATATTCCTGCCCCTGGCGCTGGGCATCATCATGCTCGGCCTCGGGCTGTCCCTGACCCTGGCGGACTTCGCCCGGGTGGTGAAATTCCCCAAGCCGGTGCTGATCGGCCTCGGCTGCCAGATCCTCCTGCTGCCGCTGGCGTGCTTCCTGCTCGCCAAGGGCTTCCAACTGGAGGCGGCGCTGGCGGTGGGCATGATGCTGCTGGCGGCGTCGCCCGGCGGCACCTCGGCCAACCTCTACAGCCACCTGGCCCATGGCGATGTGGCGCTGAACATCACCCTGACGGCGGTGAACTCGGTGATCGCCATCCTCACCATGCCGTTGATCGTCAACCTGTCCCTGGCTCACTTCATGAGCGGTGACCAGGCCATTCCGCTGCAATTTTCCAAGGTGCTGCAGGTGTTCGTCATCGTCCTGGGCCCGGTGGCCATCGGCATGTTCCTGCGCAGCCGCTTCCCCGGGTTCGCCGCGCGCATGGAAAACCCGGTGAAGATCATCTCGGCGCTGTTCCTGCTGCTGATCATCGTGCTGGCGGTGGCCAAGGACTGGCGCACCTTCGTCGACTACGCCCCGGTGGTGGGCCTGGCCGCGCTGGCGTTCAACCTCATCAGCCTGGCGGTGGGCTATTTCGTGCCGCGCCTGTGCCGCCTCAGCCAGCGCCAGGCGGTGGCCATCGGCATGGAGATCGGCATCCACAACGGCACCCTGGCCATCGCCCTGGCGCTGAGCCCGATGCTGCTGAACAACCCGACCATGGCGATCCCGGCGGCCATCTACAGCATCATCATGTTCTTCACTGCCGCCGCCTTCGGCTGGTGGGTCAACCGCGTGCACGGGCGCGAGCTGGCGTCGGAGGCCTGAGGGCGTGTGCCAGTGGCCCGGCTACGGTGCTGTTCCGGGCTCCGTTGCGGTGCACCGGTGAAGCGTGGTTCACCCTGCATTCCCAGGCGGTGCCGGCCGGGGCACAGCAGACACCGTAGGTTGGGCCTCGCTGCGCTCGACGCCAACCTACGAAGCTGATCGATGTGTAGGGTGGATGACGCTCTTTTCATCCACCAGCGGTGCCGGTCATCGCACCGATATCAAGCCGCACGCACGTCAGTTCTTGCCGGTATTCCAGTTGAGGATCACCAGCGTCAGCACCCCGGCGATCAGGCCCCAGAAGGCCGAGCCGATGGACAGCAGGCTCATGCCCGAGGCGGTGACCATGAAGGTGATCAGCGCGGCTTCGCGCTCCTTGGGTTCGTTCATCGCCACGGTCAGGCCGTTGCTGATGGAGCCGAACAGCGCCAGGGCGGCCACCGACAGCACCAGTTCCTTGGGGAAGGCGGCGAACAGCGCGGCGAGGGTGGCGGCGAAGATGCCGGCGATGCCATAGAAGACCCCGCACCAGACGGCGGCGGTGTAGCGCTTGTTGCGGTCCTCGTGGGCGTGCGGGCCGGTGCAGATGGCGGCGCTGATGGCGGCCAGGTTGATGCCGTGGGAGCCGAAGGGCGCCAGCAGCAGCGAGGCGAAGCCGGTGGCCGAGATCAGCGGCGAGGCCGGCACCTGGTAGCCGTCGGCACGCAGCACGGCGATGCCGGGGATGTTCTGCGAGGCCATGGCGACGATGAACAGCGGGATGCCGATGCTGATGATGGCGGTGAGGGAGAAGCTCGGCGTGGTCCACACCGGGCGCGCCAGGGCGAAGCTGAAGCCGCTGAAGTCGAGCAGCCCCAGCGCCGCCGACATGCCGCAACCCACCAGCAGCGCCACCAGCACCGCGTAGCGGGGTTGCAGGCGCTTGAACAGCAGGTAGCTGAAGAACATCGCCAGCACCAGGGCGGTGCGGTGCTGCGCGGCGACGAAGATCTCGCTGCCGATCTTGAACAGGATGCCGGCCAGCAACGCGGCGGCCAGGGAGCCGGGCAGGCGGCGCATCAGGCGCTCGAAACCACCGGTGAGGCCGACCAGGGTGAGCAGCACGGCGCAGACGACGAAGGCACCGATGGCCTCGGCGTAGGGCACGCCCGGCAGGCTGGTGATCAGCAGTGCGGCGCCGGGGGTCGACCAGGCCACGGTGATGGGGGTGCGAAAGCGCAGCGACAGGCCGATGCTGCAGACCGCCATGCCGATGGAGATGGCCCAGATCCACGAGGAGATCTGCCCGGCGCTGAGGCCGGCGGCCTGGCCCGCCTGGAACATCAGCACCAGTGAGCTGGTGTAGCCGGTGAGCATGGCGATGAAGCCCGCCACCACCGCCGACAATGACGAGTCGGCCAGCGGGCGCAGGCGGGGCAGGGGGGCGCTGGAGTCGGAGGCCTGGGTCATCAGACGGTTCCCTTGATGTCGACGAGGATCGGATAGAGCGAGGCCACCAGTAGCAGGGCCATGCCGATATTGAAGGCGCGCAGCACCCGTGGCGAGGACAGCCAGCGGCGCAGCAGGCTGCCGGCGACGGTCCAGAGGCCGACGCTGGGGCAGTTGATCAGGGCGAACAGCGCGGCGATCAACAGCGCGTTGGTGACGAAGTTCTCCTGGGGGGTATAGGTGGTGATGGCGCCGATCGCCATGACCCAGGCCTTCGGGTTGACCCACTGGAAGGCGGCCGCCTGGAGGAAGGTGAAGGGGCGCGCGCCGCTGTCACGGCTGTCCGGGGCGCCGGAGCCGGCGATCTTCCACGCCAGGTAGAGCAGGTAGGCCGCGCCCAGGTAGCGCAGGGCGGTGTAGAGCACCGGCACCTGCTCGAAGACCTGGTGCAGGCCGAGGCCGACCGCCATCACCAGGACCATGAAGCCCAGGCTGATGCCGAGCATGTGCGGCACGCTGCGGCGCACGCCGAAGTTCACCCCGGAGGCGAGCAGCATCATGTTGTTGGGGCCGGGCGTGACCGAGGTGACGAAGGCGAACAGGGCGAAGGCGAGCAGCAGTTCCAGGCTCATGGCAGGGCACTCTTTTTGGAATGCTGGAAGCCTACGGCGTGGCGCGTTGCCGCGCCCCGTACAGCGAAGCGCGCAAAAAGCGATACAGTCGCGTGACGAGTGCGGGAAGAGCCACTACTGTTCCGGTTTTCAGTTTTCCGAGGAGCCCCACGCCATGGACGAGAATCCCTACGCCGCCCCGCAGACCGACCTGGTCGACGCCCAGGCGCCCCGTGAACTGCCGGACTGGAGCCCGGGGCTGCTCAACCTGCTGGGTTGGCTGTGCCTGATCTCGGCGCTGGGCTCGGTGGTGTTGCTGGCGTTCATTTTCCTGGGGGATTTCGTCGGGCTGGAAAGTGCGTCGCGGGTCGCCGACTGGCTGGGGCTCGCAGTGATGCTGTTGGGCAGCTACCTGAGCCTGCGCCTGAAGGGCTTCGCCGAGGCGCGTTTCGCCGCCGGCGGCCTGGCCTGGCCGACCTGGCTGGTGATCCTGGCGGGGGTGGTGACCCAGGCGATGCTGATGCTGGTGGACGACCAGGCCCTGGCGAAGCTGGGCTGGGAGCTGGGCTCGTACCTGGCGCTGATGGTCGGTTACGGCGCGGTCACCGTCTGGCTGGCGGTGCGCCTGCTCAAGGTGCAGAACGTCTACCCGGTGTTCCGGGTGATGGCCTGGCTGCTGCTGGTGGGCGGGGTGATGATGGCGACCGTGCTGCTGGTGATGGTCGCACTGCTGCCGCTGCTGGCCTCTTCCGTCGCCATGGCCCTGGTGTTCTTCCAGGGCGCGCGGGACATGACCGGGCGCGCCTGATCAGGCCGCTTCCTCGCTCTCGCCCGGACGGGCGCTGGACAATGCCTGGTTGACCTTCAGCCAGCCGTCCACGGCGTCCGCCCCGGCCTCGCTGAAGGCGCGCTCCAGCAGGCGCGCCTGTTCGCGGCGCAGGCTCTTCTCCAGTTTCGAACCGTCGGCGGTCAGGCCCAGCTGGCGCTTGCGCTTGTCGTCGTCGGCGGTGCTGCTCTGCACCAGGTCCATCTCCATCAACTGGCGCAGCGGCGTGTTCAGCGCCTGCTTGCTGACGCCCAGATAGCCGAGCATCTCCTTCACGCTCAGGCCCGGGTACTTGGCGATGAAGAACAGGATGCGGTGGTGCACCCGCGACAGGCCGCGACGGGCGAGCATTTCGTCGGGCTTGCTGGTGAAGGCCTGGTAGCCGAAGAAGAAGGCTTCCATGGCGGCGTGCTGGACGGCTGGGTTTTTAAGGTCAAGCATATTGACGTATCCATCCCGGGCATCGTAATTTCGGTCAAGCAGTTTGACTTAATTTTCCCGCCTTCGCACCCGGTGACAACCCATGGCCTTCTCCGAACGCATCGCCCGCCTGAAAAGCTCCTTGATCCGTGAAATCCTCGCCGCGGCGCAGCGCCCGGAAGTCATGTCCTTCGCCGGGGGCCTGCCGGCCGAGCCGATGCTGCCGAAGGTGGAGTGGGCACAGATGCCGGTGAGCATGGGCCAGTACGGCATGAGCGAGGGTGAACCGGCGCTGCGCGAGGCCATCGCCGCCGAGGCGCAGAAGCTGGGCGTGCAGTGCGACGCCAGCCAGGTGCTGATCGTCAGCGGCTCCCAGCAGACGCTGGACCTGGCCTCCAAGCTGTTCATCGACCCGGGCACCGAGGTGCTGCTGGAGGCGCCGACCTACCTGGCCGCCCTGCAGGCCTTCCAGCTGTTCGGCGCCGACTGCATCGCCGTCGCCCAGGAGGCCGACGGCCCCGAGCTGGCCTCCCTGCGCCAGCGCCTGGAGCAGCACAAGCCGGCCTTCGCCTACCTGATCCCGACCTTCCAGAACCCCTCGGCCGTGCGTTACAGCGAAGCCAAGCGCGACGCCGTGGCAGCGCTGCTGGACGAGTTCGGCGTGACCCTGATCGAAGACGAGCCCTATCGTGAGCTGGTGTTCGACGAAGGCACCGCCACCCCCATCGTCAGCCGCCTGAAGAAGGCCAGCTGGATCTACACCGGCACGGTTTCCAAGACCCTGCTGCCGGGCCTGCGCGTGGGCTTTTTGATCGCCAGCCCGGACCTGTTCCCCTACCTGCTGCGCCTGAAGCAGTCGGCCGACCTGCACACCAACCGCATCGGCCAGTGGCAGGCCCTGCAGTGGCTGGGCACCGAGCAGTACCGCGAGCACCTGGCCGAGCTGCGCGGCTTCTACCGCCAGCGCCGCGACGCCATGCAGGCGGCGCTGGAGGAGCACTTCGCCGACCTCGCCACCTGGCAGGTGCCCCAGGGCGGGCTGTTCTTCTGGCTGGCGCTGAAGCAGCCGCTGGACACCCGTACCCTGCTGAAGCCGGCGCTGGAGCAGAATGTCGCCTTCATGCCGGGCGAGCCCTTCTTCATCGACCCGGACCAGCACCCCGGCTACCTGCGCCTCAACTTCAGCCATGTGGCGCCCGAGCGCCTGGGCGAAGGCCTGCAGCGCCTCGCCGGGGTCATCCGTCACGCACTGGCCGCCGAGGCCGCCTGATCCAGGAGCACGACATGTACAAGGTCCACGGCGATTACATCTCCGGCAACTGCTACAAGGTCAAGCTGATACTCACCCTGCTCGGCAAGCCCTACCAGTGGGTGCCGGTCGACATCCTCAAGGGCGAGACCCAGAGCGAAGCCTTCCTGGCGCTGAACCCCAACGGCAAGATCCCGGTGCTGGAACTGGAAGACGGCACCACGCTGTGGGAGTCCAACGCCATCCTCAACTTCCTCGCCGAGGGTAGCGACCTGCTGCCCAGCGAGCCGCGCCTGCGCACCCAGGTGCTGCAGTGGCAGTTCTTCGAGCAGTACAGCCACGAGCCCTATGTGGCGGTGGCGCGCTTCATCAAGCTGTACCAGAGCATGCCCGCCGAGCGCGAGGAGGAGTACCGCACCTGCCTGGTGCGTGGCTACAAGGCGCTCAAGGTGATGGAGCAGCAGCTGTCGCGCACGCCGTACCTGGTGGGCGAGCAGTACTCCATCGCCGACATCGCTCTCTACGCCTACACCCATGTGGCGGAAGACGGCGGTTTCGACCTCTCGCGCTTCCCGGCCGTGCTGGCCTGGATGGAGCGCGTGGCCAGCCATCCCAGGCACGTGGGCATGCTGGGCTGAACCCGGCCGGCAGGGCATGCAGGGCCCTGCCGCGTCACGTGGCGCGCCTGCTTTCGCTGGTCTAACGTGGCGACATCGGCTCGCGACGGGCCAGGCAGGGAGACGTCCATGAAATACAAGGGTGGCTGCCACTGCGGCCGGATTGCGTTCGAGGTGGACGGCAGTCCGCTGGCCGAGGTGATGGAGTGCAATTGCTCGTTGTGCAGCAAGCGCGGCTACTTGCTGTGGTTCGTGCCACGGGCGCAACTGACGCTGTCGACACCGGATGCGGACCTGTCCACCTACCGCTTCAATCGCATGCACATCGCCCATCACTTCTGCGCCCACTGCGGCTGTGCGCCCTTTGGCGAGGCGGCCGATCCCAAGGGCAATGCCATGGCGGCGGTGAACGTGCGCTGCCTGGAAGGGGTCGATCCCGACACCCTGAAGGTGGTGAAGGTGGATGGACGGAGCTTCTAGCTCGCTTGGTCAGGCAAAACGATGTGCTGCATTCGACTCCGCCCGACGGAGATGAAGAGCGACCTCCACCCTACGCAGCGGTCATGCGGGATGCACCTGCAGGGGCGACTCCAGTCGCCCGGCGGTGCCTCGCCGCCGGTCTTGTGGGGGGAGTTCACTGGCTCTGTCTGCGTTAGCTTTGTGGATTCAATGAAAAGCCTCAAGAGCGGCGCTTTCAGGACGATTCTGGATTCCTGGAGCACCCGCCGCATGGGTTTCGCTTCGCTCTACACCCTCCTACGAAAGCCGCCAGCCGCGGCGCGCCCCCAGTGGTGATGCGCACATCAGCGGAGCATTGGGCATCGATGTTGGAGCGAGGGGAGTCTGGCGGAGCCAGACCCGTATGCAGGGGCAAGCCTCTTTGGTTTCTTTCTTGTGGGCGGCATTCCGACGACTGAAGAAAGAACTCGCCCGGCAAGGCGAAACAGAAACCATCAGCAAGACTCGGCAATCAACCGGGCTCCAAATCTGCTAGCAACCCTTAACGCAGACAGAGCCAGTTCATTCGCGAGAAGAGCCCACCTCGAATCCTGAAACCCGATAAACGAAAAAACCGGCCGAGGCCGGTTTTTTCATGGGCGCGCGAATCAGCGGATCAGGCTGAGAAACTCGCTGCGGGTCGCGGCGTTCTGGCGGAATTCGCCGAGCATCACCGAGGTGACCATGGAGGAGTTCTGCTTCTCCACGCCGCGCATCATCATGCACATGTGCTGGGCCTCGATGACCACGGCGACGCCGGCGGCGCCGGTGACCTGCTGCACGGCCTCGGCGATCTGGCGGCTGAGGTTCTCCTGGATCTGCAGGCGGCGGGCGAACATGTCGACGATGCGCGCGACCTTGGACAGGCCCAGCACCTTGCCGCTCGGCAGGTAGGCGACGTGGGCCTTGCCGATGAAGGGCAGCAGGTGGTGCTCGCACAGGGAGTACAGCTCGATGTCCTTCACCAGCACCATTTCGCTGTTGTCGGAGCTGAACAGCGCACCGTTGGTGACTTCCTCCAGGGTCTGCTCATAGCCACGGCAGAGGTACTGCATGGCCTTGGCGGCGCGCTTGGGGGTATCCAGCAGGCCTTCGCGGGAGACGTCCTCGCCGAGCTGGCCGAGGATCGCAGTGTAGTGTTGCTCGAGTTTCTGATTGCTAGATTCCATGGGGCTTCCAGGGGCTAGTGAAATATCAGCGTGCCCGTCGTGGGCCTCCCGGTGCCCGGGGGCCGCACCGCGTGCCCATCTCGGTGGGCTCGGGACAGCTTCTGCACGCTATGGCCGGGTTGCTGGCGATAGAGGTGGGCATCATACCCGCCATGACGCTTCGGGTCGCGTCGGTGAAGCGGCCATTGTACTGCGCGCGCCGTTGCGCCCGGGTATCCGTATGCGCCATGCGGGGGCTCAGGCGGCGACGGCGCCCCGGCTGAAGTGCAGGTAGGAGCCCTTGAAGCGCTCGCCGTTGGCCAGCATGCAGTCGGCGTGGCTGACGTTCATGCCGTAGCCGAGCTCGGCCATCTCGTCGTGGAAGGTCTGCTGGCCCTGGCGATCCGGATCGACCAGCAGCACTTCCACGGAGCTCGCGGAGTGGCGGTCGATGAAGTCGGCCAGGTCGGCCTGGTTGTCATGGTCATAGAGCAGGTCGCTGCCGATGATCAGGTCGAACTCGCCGAACGCCTCGGTGCCGCTCCAGTCGCAGGTCTCGTAGCGCATCGGCGGCAGGCCGTTGAGGCGGGCGTTCTCGGCGAGGAAGGTGGGGATCAGCGGGTGGATGTCGCTGGCGGTCATGTCGCCGCCGCGCTGGTGGCCCACCAGGCTGGCCAGGCAGAGCCCGGCGCCGACTTCCAGCACGCGCAGGCCGGTGAGGTCGCGGGTCGCCATCGTCTGGGCCAGCGCTTCGCCTGCCGGCCAGACCTGGCCGAACAGGGCCCAGGTGTCTGCGGTGATGCCCAGGCCGGCAGCCTCGCCCAATGGGTCATGGAATTGCTCGGCGTCCAGCAGCGATTGCATGTGGAAGTCCCGGCCGCCCACGCGGAAGGTGCTGGTCTTGATCAGATAGCCTGGCATGTCGCTCCT
Organism: Pseudomonas sp. 57B-090624; assembly: GCF_003234055.1. Lineage (NCBI taxonomy): Bacteria > Pseudomonadati > Pseudomonadota > Gammaproteobacteria > Pseudomonadales > Pseudomonadaceae > Pseudomonas > Pseudomonas sp. 57B-090624. The sequence goes on along the minus strand of NZ_QKRU01000082.1, from coordinate 16,998 downwards.
CAGCGCTGGAAAAAGAGAAGGCAAAAAAAAGCCCCGGAAACCCGGGGCTTCTTTGGAGGCGGGGGTCAGACCACCTGGACTTGCTCGGCCTGCAGGCCTTTCGGGCCTTTGGCGACCAGGTAGCTCACCTGCTGGCCTTCGGCGAGCGACTTGAAGCCGGCGCTTTCGATGGAGCGGTAGTGAACGAAGAGGTCCGGGCCTTCCTGGGGGGTGATGAAGCCGAAGCCTTTTTCATCGTTGAACCATTTGACGGTGCCGGATTGACGATTGGACATGATGTATCTCCAGGGAAATGTAATGGCATCGACGCCGGGACATCCGGGTCGAGACTGAGGGCGAAAGCGAAGGAAGCCGAGGAGATGAAAAGATGGAAATCGTTACATCAGGTCAGAAATCGCAATGACACGTTGCATCCAGTGCGCACACCATACTCCTAATGTGGGAATAACCCAGGTTTATTTTTGTCGGTGCGCCGTCAGGGGCGTCCGGTAGGGAAGAAAAGGCCGCCATCAGCTGAATATGGGGGGACCGATGGCGGCCCTACTGCAGCCCTCAGCAGGGCTTCCAGAGGATAGTGAGGCTCCCGCCACGCGCCATCGCCGCCCGTCGCCGGGCCGCCGGCAGCTCATGCGTCCGAGGGCGGTGGCAGGCGTTCGGCCCAGGTTTCAGCCCACTCGGCAAGGGGCAGGCAGCGGCGGACCAGTTCCTCGCCGTCCTCGCTGAGCCGATAGCCGGCATCCCCCGTGTCGATCAGCAGCGCCTGGCGCAGTTCGCCCATGCGGGTATTGAGCACCGAGGGCGAGAGGCCTTCGCAGCGCGCCTGGAGTTCGCGGAAAGTAGCCGGGCCCTGGCGCAGTTCCCAGAGGATACGCAGGCTCCAGCGGCGGCCGAGCAGGTCCAGCAGGGCCATGATGGGCCGGCCGGTGGCGGAGCCACGGACGGGCTTGCCGGGGAGGGGGAGGGTCATGATCTTGCTCCTTGCTTCTTTTTTAGTAGCAGGCAAAAGGCTTTGCTGCTACGTTTTGCGTAGCGTAACAGCCCGACAGGAGATTCGGCCATGAGCACTGCGCGTATCCAGCCCCTCGAAGCCCCCTATGACCCGGCGGTGCAGGCCGCCTTCGACAAGGTGATGCCGCCCGGCGTGCCGCCGCTGAAGCTGTTCCGCAGCATGGCGCACAACCCCCGCGTGTTGCAGCGCTTGATCGCGGGAGGCCTGCTCGACCCCGGCAGCATCAGCCTGCGTGAGCGCGAGGTATTGATCCTGCGCACCACCGCCCGGTGCGGCGCCGAATACGAATGGGGCGTTCACGTGGCCTTCTTCGCCGAGCGCGCGGGGTTCAGCGCGGAGCAGGTGGCGGACAGCTGCAGCGAACGGCCTGAGCCGTCACTGTGGAGCGCGGCCGAACTGGCGCTGATGGAACTGGCCGATGGCCTGAACCGCTCGGCGCGGGTAGAGGAGGGGCTGTGGCGGCGGCTGGCCACGTACTTCAGCGACGCGCAACTGATCGAGTGCCTGACGCTGGTCGGCTTCTACCACGCGGTGTCGTTCGTGGTGAACGGCACCGGCGTGGAGCGGGAGGCGGGCGTGCCGCGCTTCCCGCGCTGACTACTCGTCGCGGCCTTCGAGCATGGTGCGGCGCAGCATCACGTAGAGCGCGCCGGTGCCACCGTGGCGCGGCAGGCAGGAGGTGAAGCCGAGCACTTGCGGGTGCTGGCGCAGCCAGGTGTTGACGTGGCTCTTGATCAGCGGGCGCTTGCCGTCCAGGCGCGCGGCCTTGCCATGGGTGATGCGCACGCAGCGGATCTCGAACTTCGCCGCTTCGGCGAGGAAGTCCCAGAGGGTTTCGCGGGCTTTCTCGACGGTCATGCCGTGCAGGTCGAGGCTGCCTTCGAAGCCGATCTGGCCGAGCTTGAGCTTGCGCATCTGGCCTTCCTGCACGCCGTCGCGGGCCCAGTGCAGTTCGTCCTCGGCGCCGACGTCGATGACGAACAGGTCGGAGAGGCCGTCCACCTTGGTCGATTCGGTTATCTGGGTCGCATTCTGGCGCAGGCTGGCGACCTGTTTGCGGTCGGCCTTCGGCTTGCCGGTTTCCGCACGGTCGTTCTGGATGCGCTTCACGCCGCGCATCTCGTTGGTGAACAGGGAAAAGTCGTCGTCTTGCATAGGGCCTCCACGAAGGAGGCCTAGTTTAACCAACAGAGGGGGGCGGGCGTCAGTCGCGCTTCTTCATCAGCCCGGGAGAGAGGCTCAGGTCGTTGCGACGGCGGGAGCGGCGGCGGGCGATGCGCCAACCGGCGACGCCGAGCCAGAGGAACACCAGGCCGATGACCAGGAGCACCACGGCGGAACCGGTGCTGTCATTGAGCGTACCGAGGGCCGGCGGGCGACCGAGCAGGGTGGCGGTGCCGGCCATGGCCAGCAGGATGCCGAAGCTGGCGATCAGGGCGGCCAGGGCCGCGGCGAAGCGCCAGCGCCAGCTGCCCGGGCCACGGGGGCGCAGGCGGCGGGCATCGAAACCATCGGATAACTTCATCCGGACGTCCTCTGTTGCAATCGGGCGTATGACCGGCGTATGTCGGCGTGGTTCCGGTCATGCGCCCGATTGGATGTCGCGAGATGTTCAGCGCTCAGGTTCAGGCCAGGGCGCGTGCGTGGGGCACCACGCTGGCGAAGTTGTCGGCGAGGGCGATGACTTCGACGCGGTGCATGTCTTCGGCGCTGATCACGCCGCCGTCGGTGGTGGGCAGGTCGCGGGTGGCGCAGGCGGCGGCGACCAGGGTGCAACGGTAGCCGTAGTCCTTGGCGGCGCGCACAGTGGTGCTGACGCTGGAATGGGTCATGAAGCCGCAGACGACGAGGTCCAGATGGCCGATGTCCTGCAGGCGGTCATGCAGTTCGGTGCCGGCGAAGGCATTGGGCAGGCGCTTCTCGACCACGATCTCGCCCGGCAGCGGGGCGACTTCGGGGAGGTGCTGACCGCGTTCGCCCTGAGGGTCGAGCAGGCCGCCGGGCACCCCCAGGTGTTTGACGTGGACCACGGCGCTGCCGATGGCGCGGGCGGCCGCCAGCAGGGTGGCGATCTCCTCGAGCGCGGCGTCCAGGCCGGGCAGGGCGAGGACGCCGCTGCGGTACTCCTCCTGCGCGTCGATGATCACCAGGGTGGCGTTGTTCAGGCTGGCGGGTGGGTAACCACGGCCACTCAGTTGGAACATGGATTTGGGGGCGGACATGCGGATCTCCGGTACGGCTGTGCCGCCCATTGTCCGCCGAGCGGCGCGATAAGTGAACCATGTCGCGCATCCTACTTGTCGATCCCGGTACGGCCGTGCACCATCGACGCGTTTCGCAGGATGCGAAGTCCCCCGCAGAAGGAGCTGCCCATGCCCGATTTCTCTGAAGTCCCCGCTTATTTCTGGTTGCTCTTCGCCCTGGCCGTGGCCATCGCGGTGATGCGCGAACTGCGTCGTGAACGGCGCGAGGACATCGGGCAGCCGCCGCGTCGCCGGCCATGAGCCGACGGGTGTAGAATCGCCTGTCCGTTCTTGTCTGAGGTCGTCCTTCGTGTCCGAATCCCGCTTGCGCACCCTGCGCGATCACATCCGCTGGGCGGTCAGCCGTTTCCATGCGGAAAACCTGTTCTTCGGTCATGGCACTGACAACGCCTGGGACGAGGCGCGCCAGTTGGTACTCGGCGCCCTGCACCTGCCCTACGAGGTGGCCGACAGTTACCTCGACTGCCGCCTGGAAGACGACGAGCGTGCCCACGTCCAGGCGCTGTTGCGCCGCCGCATCCTCGAGCGCGTGCCGGTGGCCTACCTGCTGGGCGAGGCCTGGTTCTGCGGCATGCCTTTCGTGGTGGACGAGCGTGTGCTGGTGCCGCGCTCGCCCATCGCCGAACTGATCCAGCAGGGCTTCGAGCCCTGGCTGGCCGCGGACCCTGCCCGCATCCTGGACCTGTGCACCGGCTCCGGCTGCATCGGCATCGCCGTTGCCCACGCCTTCCCGGATGCCGAGGTGGTGCTGGCCGACCTGTCCTTCGACGCGCTGGAAGTGGCCAACCTGAACATCGAGCGGCATGACCTGGAAGACCGCGTCTTCACCGTCCAGGGCGATGGCTTCGATGGCCTTCCGGGGCAGCGCTTCGACCTGATCCTGTCCAACCCGCCCTATGTGGACGCCGAGGATTTCGCCGACATGCCCGAGGAGTTCCAGCACGAGCCGGCCATGGGCCTGGCCTGCGGCGACGACGGGCTGGACCTGGTGCGCCGCATGCTGGCCGAGGCCGCCGACCACCTCACCGAGCGCGGCACGCTGATCGTCGAGGTCGGTAACAGCCAGGTGCATGTCGAGGCGCTGTATCCGGAAGTGGACTTCACCTGGCTGGAGTTCAGCCACGGCGGCCACGGCGTGTTCCTGCTCAGTGCCAGCCAGTGCCGGGAGCACCAGGCGCTGTTCCGCTCGCGCCTGAACGGCTGAACAACGCCAAGCCCCGAAGCCCGTCCCCGCCAGGCGACGGGCTTTTTCATGCCTGGGCATCTTGGGGGGCCTGGGCGGGTGGAACCCGTGCAAGAGAGGCAACGGCCCTGTCGGGGTGCACCCGACCTAGGGGCATTGCCTCCCGTGGCGCGTGTGGGGCGCGCGCAGGCTCAATGCGTGGCGATCCAGATCAGCAGCCCCGCCTGGAACACCGCGAACACCACCAGGCAGGCGATGGTGAAGCGCAGGCCGCTGTCTTCGCGCTGGAAGGCGTCGACCCGCTCCTGCAGCTTGCGGATCTCGATCTCCTGCTGGTGCAGGTTGTGGTCGGCCTGCTGGAGCATGGCGGCGGCGTCGAGCATGTCGACGACCTGCACCTTCTCCCGGTTCCAGTCCTCGTGCAGCTCGCTGACGCGACCGGCGCGGTACTCGGCCTTCAACTGCAGCGCATCGAGGTAGGCGACTTCGAAGCCCTGTGCCTTGAGGAAGTGGTCGCGGCGCAGGCGGAATTCTTCGGCCACGGCGTCCTTGGCTGCCAGGGCACCGCCCTCGACCTTGTAGTGCGGCCAGTGACGCCGCGCCCAGCCGATGCCGCGTGCCAGCAGGAAGCGGCCGAGGCCGCGGTTCTGCGGCTCCAGCTGAAGGCCGCTGTCGGCGCCGAAGCGCACTTCCTTCAGGCGGTGGTCGGCCCAGACCTCGAACAGGTTCTGCTCCTTGCGCACGCGCTGCCCGGGCAGGTGCAGGCTCAGGTGCAACACGCTCTGGTCGGTGCTGTGGCGCTCCACCTCGCCGAGCTGGACGAAACGCAGCGGCCGCGCACCGGTCTGGCGATCGGTGGGCAGGGGCGCCAGGCGCAGCAGCTGGAAACGCTCCGGCGGCAGGTCGGCCCAGGGGTGCGGCTGCGGCGTCGGTTCGGTGGTTTGCTGCTGTTCGGTTTCGCTGTCGGTCATCGAGCACAATCCTGTGGCGGAGTGCAGCGGCCCAGTGGCGGCGCGCTGACCTGACCCTTATCGGCCGCTTTTCCCGTCGCTGGAGGGCAGGCGTTCGATGAAGGCGATCAGGCGTTCGCCGAGCTCGCGGGCCAGGGGCAGGCCGGGGGAATTATAGGTGGCGAGCGGGTCGCGGGCATCCGCCGGGGTGATGCGCAGGACGTGGTCCATGCCCGGGATTATCGCCAGCTCGGCATCCGGGCGGATCGCCTGCAGGGCACGGGCGTCAGCCACCTCCACCTGGCTGTCGTGGGTGCCCTGGACGATCAGCGCCGGCACCCGCACGGCGGCGAAGGCGGCGGCCGGGTCCTTGGCGAAGAGCGAGATGAGGTAGGGCTGCACGCTGGGGCGGTAGAGCACCAGCAACGGCTTGGGCACGCCCGGCACCTGATGCCCGGCCCTGAGGCTGGCGAGGATTTCGTTGCTGCGTGCCAGCAGTGGGGACGGCAGGCGCCGTTGCAGTTGCTCCTGCAGCACCTGGTCGATGGGGCGGGCGCTGCCGGCGATGGAGACCAGCGCATCGGCGCCGGCATCTGGCGCGGCCAGGCTGGCGATCAGCGCGCCCTCGCTGTGGCCGATCAGCACCAGGCGCGAGAAGCGCGGGTCGGCCTTCAGCGTGCGGCCCCAGGCCACCGCATCGGCCACATAGAGGTCGACGCTCAGTTGCCGCTCGTCGGGGCCGGCGGCCCGGCTCGCGGCGATGCCGCGCTTGTCGTAGCGCACGCTGGCGATGCCGTTGCGTGCCAGCAGCTCGGCGAGCTTCTTCAGGCTGTCGTTGCGCCCGCCCATGGGGTTGTTGCCGTTGCGGTCCGTAGGGCCGGAGCCGGCCAGCAGCAGCGCCACCGGCACCGGCGCCTCGCTCTTGGGCCGCAGCAGGGTGCCGTGCAGGGTGCCGCTGGCGGTCTCCAGCTCGATGGGGCGCTGCAGGACGGTCCAGGGGCTGGCCAGGGCGCTACCGGTGAAGGCCAGGAAGAGGAGGGCAAGCAAGGGGAGGAAGCGTGGCATGAAGGGTTCCGGGTACGGCGACGTGGCTTTGACGCCGGCGCCGGCGCAAGGTTCGTGGGTGAACTGGCCGGGCGCCGCAGGTATACTCCTCGGCCTTTCTTCGAGGCCCATTTCAGCGGAGCACTGTGCATGTCCGGCAACACCTACGGCAAGCTGTTCACCGTCACCACGGCTGGCGAAAGCCACGGCCCGGCGCTGGTCGCCATCGTCGACGGCTGCCCGCCCGGGCTGGAGCTTTCCCTGGAGGACCTGCAGCGTGACCTCGACCGCCGCAAGCCGGGCACCAGCCGCCACACCACCCAGCGCCAGGAAGCCGACGAGGTGGAAATCCTCTCCGGCGTCTTCGAAGGCCGCACCACCGGCTGCTCCATCGGCCTGCTGATCCGCAACACCGACCAGAAGTCCAAGGACTACTCGGCGATCAAGGACCTGTTCCGCCCGGCCCACGCCGACTACACCTACCACCACAAGTACGGCGTCCGCGACTACCGTGGCGGCGGCCGTTCCTCGGCGCGCGAGACCGCCATGCGCGTCGCCGCCGGCGCCATCGCCAAGAAGTGGCTGGCCGGGCAGGGCATCCGCATCCGTGGCTACATGAGCCAGCTCGGCCCCATCGAGATCCCCTTCAAGACCTGGGACTCGGTGGAGCAGAACGCCTTCTTCAGCCCCGACCCGGACAAGGTGCCGGAGCTGGAGGCCTACATGGACCAGCTGCGCCGTGACCAGGATTCCGTCGGCGCCAAGATCACCGTCGTCGCCGAAGGCGTGCCGCCGGGCCTGGGCGAGCCGATCTTCGATCGCCTGGACGCGGAACTGGCCCACGCGCTGATGAGCATCAACGCGGTGAAGGGCGTGGAGATCGGCGCCGGCTTCGCGTGCGTCGCCCAGCGTGGCACCGAGCACCGCGACGAGCTGACCCCGGAAGGCTTCCTCAGCAACAACGCCGGCGGCATCCTCGGCGGCATTTCCTCGGGCCAGCCGATCGTCGCCCACCTGGCGCTCAAGCCCACCTCCAGCATCACCACGCCGGGCCGCTCCATCGACGTCGACGGCAACCCGGTGGACGTGATCACCAAGGGCCGCCACGACCCCTGCGTCGGCATCCGTGCCACGCCCATCGCCGAAGCCATGATGGCCATCGTGCTGATGGACCACCTGCTGCGCCATCGCGGGCAGAACGCCGATGTGCGCGTCAGCACCCCGGTGCTCGGCCAGCTGTGACCGGCGGCGCGCTGCCGTACTGGCGGCTGTCCGGCTTCTACCTGTTCTACTTCGCCCTGCTGGGCGCCACGGCGCCCTTCCTCGGGCTCTACTTCGCCCACCTGGGCTTCTCCGCCGCGCGCATCGGCGAGCTGGTGGCCATCCCCATGCTGATGCGCTGCGTGGCACCCAACCTCTGGGGCTGGCTGGGCGACCGCAGCGGCCGGCGCCTGGCCATCGTGCGGCTGGGCGCGCTCTGCACCCTGTGCACCTTCGCGCTGATCTTCGTCGACAAGAGCTACGCCTGGCTGGCGATGATCATGGCCCTGCACGCCTTCTTCTGGCATGCGGTGCTGCCGCAGTTCGAAGTGATCACCCTGGCGCACCTCAAGGAGCAGGCGGCGCGCTACAGCCAGATCCGCCTGTGGGGCTCGATCGGCTTCATCCTCACCGTGGTCGGCCTGGGCAAGGCGTTCGAGGTGTTCAGCCTGGACGTCTACCCGGTGGCGCTGGTGGTCATCATGGCCGGCATCGTGCTCAGCAGCTGGTGGGTGCCCAATGCCACGCCAGTGGCCCGGGAGGGGGGCGCCAGCGGCGGCTTCCTCGACCAGCTGCGGCAACCCGGGGTGCTGGCGTTCTACCTGTGCGTGGGGTTGATGCAGCTGTCCCACGGCCCGTACTACACCTTCCAGACCATCTACCTGGAAAGCCTCGGCTACCCGCGCGGCTTCATCGGCCAGCTGTGGGCGCTGGGCGTGGTGGCGGAGGTCTTGATGTTCCTGGCGATGGCGCGCATCCTCTCGCGCTTCCCGGTTCGCCAGGTGCTGGCCGCGAGCTTCCTGCTCGCCGCGTTGCGCTGGCTGCTGCTGGGGCATCTCGCCGACAACCTCGCGGTGCTGCTGTTCGCCCAGGTGCTCCATGCGGCGACCTTCGGCAGCTTCCATGCGGCGGCCATCCATTTCGTGCAACGCCAGTTCGGCCCGCAGCAGCAAGGCCAGGGCCAGGCGCTCTACGCAGCCCTCGCCGGCACCGGCGGCGCGCTCGGGGCCCTGTACTCCGGTTACAGCTGGAACAGCCTGGGCGCCTCCTGGACCTTCGTCATCGCCAGCCTGGCCGCCATGGCCGCTGCCGTTATCATTGCCACTCAATTGAAAGAGGAGCGGGCATGAACCGCCAAACACTCACCCGTGAAATCATCGAGGCCGGCCGCTTCCTCTATGGTCGCGGCTGGTCCCCGGCCACCAGCAGCAACTACTCGGCGCGACTGTCGGCCGACCAGGCGCTGCTGACCGTCTCCGGCAAGCACAAGGGCCAGCTCGGCGAGGACGACGTGCTGGCCACCGACCTCGACGGCATCAGCCAGGAGCCCGGCAAGAAGCCTTCCGCCGAGACCCTGCTGCACACCCAGCTGTACCGCTGGAAGCCGGAGATCGGCGCCGTGCTGCACACCCATTCGGTCAATGCCACGGTGCTCTCGCGCCTGACCCTGGCCGACTCGCTGGTGTTCGCCGACTACGAACTGCAGAAGGCCTTCAGCGGCGTCTCCACCCACGAGTCGCAAGTGCTGGTGCCGATCTTCGACAACGACCAGGACATCGCCCGCCTGGCGGCCAAGGTGCAGCCCTGGCTGGACGCACACCCCGACTGCGTCGGCTACCTGATCCGTGGCCACGGCCTCTACACCTGGGGCCCGCGCATGAGCGACGCGCTGCGCCAGGTCGAAGCCTTCGAGTTCCTGTTCGAGTGCGAGCTGAAGGTTCGCGCCCTCCACAAACCCTGACGCTTCCTTCCACCGAAGATGCATGACCGATCGAGCGTCCGCCCGACCCGCCCCAGAGCGGGAGCGCGGCGCCAGGAGCAGCCCCGATGAGCAGCCTTACCGTCTACCACGAGTCCAGCCCCGAGGTTCCGAACAAGATGCTGACCCATGTCGACGACATCGCCAGCACCCTCGCCGATGTCGGCGTGCGTTTCGAGCGCTGGCAGGCCAGTGCGCCGATCACCGCCGGCGCGTCCCAGGAGGAAGTGATCGCCGCCTACCGCCCGCAGATCGACGCCCTGATGCAGGAGCGCGGCTACGTGACGGTGGACGTGGTCAGCCTCGACCGCGACCACCCGCAGAAGGCCGAGCTGCGTGCCAAGTTCCTCGACGAGCACCGCCACGCCGAGGACGAAGTACGCTTCTTCGTCGCCGGGCGCGGCCTGTTCACCCTGCACATCGACGACTACGTCTACGCCGTGCTGTGCGAGAAGAACGACCTGATCTCGGTGCCCGCCGGCACCCGCCACTGGTTCGACATGGGCGAGGAGCCGCACTTCGTCGCCATCCGCCTGTTCAACAACCCCGAGGGCTGGGTGGCGCAGTTCACCGGCGAGGAGATCGCCAGCCGGTTCCCGCGGTTGGAGGATTGAGCGTGCAAACCCCATCGGTGGGCTGAAGCCCACCCTACGCCCACCCTGCGTTCGCCCCGACGCCCAGAGCCGCGGCCTGATCGCCTCTGCCTGTGGGGCACCTGAAAGGGTGGGGTTCACTGAACATCGAAACTTCGGAGCCTGCATGCCCATCAAAGCCATCCTCACCGACATCGAAGGCACCACCAGCGCCGTCAGCTTCGTCTTCGACGTGCTCTTCCCCTATGCCGCCCGCCACCTGCCGGAGTTCGTCCTGGCCCACGCCGAGCGGGCGGATGTCGCCGAGCAGCTGCAGGCGGTGCGCGCAGAGAGCGGCGAGGCGGGCGCCGATGTGCAACGGGTGGTGGAGATCCTCCTCGGCTGGATCGCCGAAGACCGCAAGGCCACGCCATTGAAGGCGCTGCAGGGGATGGTCTGGGAGCAGGGCTATGCCGCCGGCCAGCTCAAGGGCCACGTCTATCCGGACGCGGTGGATGCGCTGAAGCGCTGGAAGCAGGACGGTTACGACCTCTATGTCTATTCCTCCGGCTCGATCCAGGCACAGAAGCTGATCTTCGGCTGCTCCGAGGCGGGCGACCTGACGCCGCTGTTCTCCGGCTATTTCGACACCACCTCCGGACCCAAGCGCGAGGCGGCCTCCTATGCACGCATCGCCGAGGCCATCGGGCGCCCAGCCGAGGACATCCTCTTCCTCTCCGACGTGGTGCAGGAGCTGGACGCCGCGCAGCAGGCCGGCATGCCCACCATCGGCCTGGCCCGCGAAGGCGGTGAGCTCGCCGGCCATCCCACCGTGGCCAGCTTCGCCGTGATCGACCCGGCGCGCGCCTGAGCCGCCCCGGGGCCTACTGGTCCAGCCACACCGCGCGGTGATCCGAGCCGCGCCAGGGCAGGGTGCCCACCGCGCGTACCGGCCGCTCGCCGCGCACCAGGATGTGATCCAGCCCGAGCATGCCCGGCCACCAGGTGGGGCGGATGCGCGGGCTGGTCAGGCGCAGCCCGGCGGTGGCGAGGAAGTCCTGCAGGCGCGGTGAATAGGCCGTGCTGTTGAAGTCCCCCAGCACGACCACGTCCGGCCCTTCGGAAGCCACGCGCTCGGCCAGCTGCCGCAGCGACTCGTCACGCGCCAGCGCCAGTTGCGTGCCCAGCGGCGGCGGCGGGTGCACGCCGTAGAGCACCGTGCCGTCCTCCAGCTCCGCGCGCAGGTAGGGGTAGCCGGCAGCAGGGCCGGTGAGCTCCAGCACCTGGCAGCTTTTCAGTGGCAGGCGCGAGAACAGCGCCAGGCCGAAGGGCGAATCGCTGTAGCGGGCGCAGGCCTCGAATGGGCGCAGCGCGGTCAGTTGCTCCGACCAGGTGGGCGTGGCCTCGCTGACGAAGATCAGGTCCGCCTTCTGTTCCGCCAGCCAGCGGGCATCGGCGGCGGCATCCGCGTTGTCCAGCTTCAGGTTGAAGGCGAGGAAGCGCCGCGTGGGCGCATCCGTCGCCAGGGGCTCGGCGGGCAAGGGGGTCAGGGCCCAGCCCAGGGCGCCCAGCCCACAGAGCGCGAACAGCAACGATGAGGCATTGCGCGGCTGCACGGCGGCCCCGAGCAGCATCACCACGGCCTGGATCGGCACGAAGTGGCTGAGCAGCTCCAGGCCCCAGTGCAGGCGGCCGAACTGGCCAAGCACCAGGGTGACCAGGGCCAGCCAGGCGAGCTGATTGAGATGAAAGCGCAAGGCCTTGAGCACGCGTGCGTCCTGAATTCTCGGGAAAGGCGCGAATTGTAGGCCATCCGCCGTGCCTCGCGTGTGATCGGCGACGGGAACCCTGGCCGGTGCCCGTGTCCTAACACTGGAGAGCCACCCTGCCGGAGCCCGCCATGAGCCAACACGCGATGACCCTCTACGCCACGCTGGGCACGCTGTACCTGCTGCTCACCGCCTGGGCCCTGTTCAACGTGCTGGGCAGCGGCGCGCGGCGCGAGCAGAAGGTCCTCTGGACCGCATTGTTGCTGCTGTTCCCGCTGCTCGGGCTGTTCAACTGGGCCTGGATGGGACCGCGTCGCCAGCACCGTTGATCCAGCCTCACCTATCCTGCACTCACAACCCCCGCAACAAGGAGCAACGCCATGGGTTCGATCCTCAACAGCCTGGCCGGGCTGATCATCCTCGCACTCGACATCTGGGCCATCCTCAACGTCATCAAGAGCAACGCCGAGATCGGCATGAAGGTGCTGTGGATCCTGCTGATCGTGCTGCTGCCGGTTATCGGCCTGATCATCTGGGCCATCGCCGGCCCCCGTGGCGATGTGAGGATATGAGCCTCCGCCGTGGCGCCTGGCTGCTGCTCTGGGCCTGCCTGGCGCTGCCGGCCCACGCCTACGAGGATGCCGCCTGGGCCGCGCTGCGCAGTGGCCAGGCGGTGTTCCTCATGCACCACGCCACCGCGCCGGGAGCGGGCGACCCCGACACCTTCCGCCTTGGCGACTGCACCACCCAGCGCAACCTCGACGGTGGCGGACGCTACCAGGCCCAGCAGTGGGGCCAGCTGTTGCGCAGCCACTGGATCGAGGGGCCGCGCATCTTCACCGGGCGCTGGTGCCGCACCCAGGACACCGCCCTGGAAATGGGCATGGGCGCCTCGCAGCCGATGCCCGAGCTGGACTACTTCGAAGGGGATACCGCCGTCATGCAGCGCATGCGCCAGGCCATCAACGCGCTGCCGCGCGGCCTGCCGCTGGTACTGGTGACCCACGGGGTGAACATGACGGCCCTGACCGGAGTCCCGGCGGCGCCGGATGAAGCCCTGATCGTCGCGCTGCCCATCACCGAGCCGGCGCGGGTGCTGGCACGGGTGCCCGCGCCGCGCTAGGCCCTGGCGCTCCCGGCGCTGGAGCGAAACGGGGCTCAGATGAGCTGCAGCTGATCCTGCACCGGCTGCATCGCCGCGCCTTCCAGGCGCAAGAGGATGGCCTTGCGCTCCAGCCCTCCGCCGAACCCGGTCAGGCTGCCGTCGCGGCCGATGACCCGGTGGCAGGGGATGATCACCGCGATGGGGTTGGCGCCGTTGGCCAGGCCGATGGCGCGCACCGCCTTGGGCCGGCCGATGCGCATCGCCTGGGTGGCGTAGCTGATGGTCTGGCCATAGGGGATCTCCAGCAGTGCCTGCCAGGCGGCGCGCTGGAACTCGGTGCCCTGGGGCGCCAGTTGCAGGTCGAAGCGCTTGCGCTTGCCGGCGAAGTATTCGTCCAGCTGGCGGCAGGCCGCATCGAGCTGGCGGGTGGCCGGGTGCCAGAGCGGGTCCAGCTCCGTGGGCCGTTCGGTCTCCATGTGCAGCAGGCGCAGCCCGGCCTCGTCGCCGGCCAGCAGCAGCGGGCCTATGGGGCTGTCCTGATAGCGGAAGTACATGGATCAATTCTCCGATGCGTAGCTGTGCCAGAGGTACACGGCGGCGTAGGCGCGCCAGGGCCGCCAGTGTTCGGCGCGGCTGGCCAGGGCCTTGGCGCTGATGCCCGCATCGCCCCAGAACGGCGACTTGAGCAGGCCCAGGTCGGCGGTGGGGAAGGCATCCGGCTGGCCGAAGGCACGCAGGGCGATGTATTCGGCGGTCCAGGGGCCGATGCCGGGCAGGGCGCAGAGACGCGCGATGAGCGCTTCGACGCCCTCGGCCACCGAGAGTTCCAGGGCACCGGAAGCCACCGCGTCGGCGAAGCGGCGCAGCGTCTCCACCCGCTTGCCGGGCATGCCGATGCCGGGCAGCGCGTCGTCGGCGATGGCGCGGGCGGTGGGGAACAGGCGCAGCGGACCGTCGCCGGGGGAATCCGCCAGGGGCTCGCCAAGGCGCTCCACCAGGCGCCCGGCGATGGTCACCGCCGCCTTCACCGTCACCTGCTGGCCGATGATGGTGCGCACGCCCTGCTCGAAGGGGTCGAACGCCACCGGCAGGCGCAGGCCGGGGTAGCGTTCCAGCAGGGGTTGCAACTGCGGGTCGCCGCACAGGTGCCGGGCGATGGCCAGGGGGTCGCTGTCGAGGTCGAACATCTGCCGCACCCGCGCCACCAGCTCCGCTTCACGGCCGAGGCACGAGGGGCTCAGCTCCAGGGCGAGGTGCCCGGCACCGGGGCGCACGCGAAACCAGCCGTGCAGCTCGCCGAGGCGGAAGCTGCGGCAGTAGCTGGCGGCGTCGATGCGCTCGACGCCGGGCAGGCGGCGCAGGGCGAAGTGGCGCACGAACTGCTCCCAGCTCCAGGGTTCGATGTAGGGCAGGTGCAGGCCGGTGGCGGCGGGGAGGGATGCGTTCATGGCGCGACGATACCGTCGGTCGTGACGGCTGTCTCTCGGAAACTGATCATCGAATTCCCCCGCTTCGCGGTTCGACCTGAAACCCGGGCCATCGTAGAATGCGCGCCTTTTCTTCGGACGGGCCCGGGCCAGCCGCCCACCCACCTGCAGCCATCACGGGAGACCCCTCATGAGCGACTACCAGGAAACTCTCTACGAAGGCTACGGCCAGCGTTTTCGCATGGACAAGCTGCTCCACGAAGTGCGCACCGAGCACCAGCACCTGGTGATCTTCGAGAACCCGCGCATGGGCCGCGTCATGGCCCTGGACGGCGTGATCCAGACCACCGAGGCGGACGAGTTCATCTATCACGAGATGCTCACCCACGTGCCCATCCTCGCCCACGGCGCCGCGCGGCGCGTGCTGATCATCGGCGGTGGCGACGGCGGCATGCTGCGCGAGGTGCGCAAGCACAAGAGCGTCGAGAGCATCACCATGGTCGAGATCGACGGCACGGTGGTGGAGATGTGCAAGGAGTTCCTGCCCAACCACTCCAGGGGCGCCTATGACGACCCGCGACTGAACCTGGTGATCGACGACGGCATGCGCTTCGTCGCCAGCACCGAGGAGAAGTTCGACGTGATCATCTCCGACTCCACCGACCCGATCGGGCCGGGCGAAGTGCTGTTCTCCGAGAACTTCTACCAGGCCTGCCGCCGCTGCCTGAACGAAGGCGGCATCCTGGTCACCCAGAACGGCACGCCCTTCATGCAACTGGGCGAGGTGCAGACCACCGCCGGCCGCATGAACGGCCTGTTCGCCGACTGGCACTTCTACCAGGCGGCCGTACCCACCTACATCGGCGGTGCCATGACCTTCGCCTGGGGCGCCACCGACCCCGCGTCGCGCAAGGTCTCCCTGGAAACCCTGCGCCAGCGCTTCGCCGGCAGCGGCATCGTCACCCGCTACTACAACCCCGAGATCCACCTCGGCGCCTTCGCCCTGCCGCAGTACGTGCTGCAGGCCATCGGCAAGCCGAGCAACGACTGAGTCCAGTTCCACGCAAAAGGCCCCGCGAGGGGCCTTTTTTGTGCCCGTCCGATGGGCCGAAAGACCCTCCCTGTGGGAGCGGTTTCAACCGCGAAATGGGCTCGCGAAGGACACCGTGGCGGCATAAAACCCGTAGGGGCCAATTCATTCGCCCACGGGCAACGGCGTTGCCCTGATGTGGGCGGGGCAGCCCTGCGGGCTGCTGGGCGACCGAAGTCGCCCCTACAGATCGTGATGCAGGTAGCTCGCCTGCTTCGGCAGCCGCAGGCTGAAGAGGAAGGCCACCACCATCATGGCCGAGACGTACCCGTAGAAGGTCTCCTCCATGCCGATGGACTTCAGCCCCAGCGCCGCGTATTCCGCCGAGCCGCCGAAGACGGCGTTGGCCACCGCATAGGCCAGGCCAACGCCCAGGGCGCGGACTTCCGGCGGGAACATCTCGGCCTTCACCAGGCCGCTGATGGAGGTGTACAGGCTGACGATGGCCAGGGCTAGGATGATCAGCGCGAAGGCGATGTAGGGGCTTTGCACGCCCTTGAGCGCGGTGAGGATGGGCCAGGTGCACAGCGCACCGAGGGCGCCGAACCAGAGCATCGAGGTGCGCCGGCCGATGCGGTCGGAGAGGGCGCCGAACAGCGGCTGCATGAGCATGTAGACGAACAGCGCGCAGGTCATCACGGCACTGGCGGTCTTGGTGGTCATGCCGGCGCTGTTGACCAGGTATTTCTGCATGTAGGTGGTGAAGGTGTAGAAGATCAGCGAGCCGCCGGCGGTGTAGCCGAGCACGGTGACGAAGGCGCGCTTGTGGTGGCGGAACAGGTGGCCCAGGCTGCCGGATTCCTCGCTGTGCAACTGGTCCTGGCGGGCGGTCTCGTTCAGCGAGCGGCGCAGGTAGAAGGCGATCACCGCCGTCGCCGCGCCGATCACGAAGGGGATGCGCCAGCCCCAGGCTCGCAGCTCGTCCTCGCTCAGCAACTGCTGCAGGATCACCACCACCAGCACTGCCAACAGCTGCCCGCCGATCAGGGTCACGTACTGGAAGGAGGCGAAGAAGCCGCGCTGGCCCTTCAGCGCCACCTCGCTCATGTAGGTGGCCGTGGTGCCGTACTCACCGCCCACCGACAGCCCCTGGAACAGCCGCGCCACCAGCAGCAGCGCCGGCGCCAGGGCACCGATGGCGGCATAGGTGGGCATGCAGGCGATGGCCAGGGAACCGGCGCACATCATCAGCACCGAGATCATCATCGAGCGCTTGCGCCCGTACCTGTCGGCGATGCGACCGAACAGCCAGCCGCCGATGGGACGCATGAGGAAGCCGGCGGCGAACACGCCGGCGGTGTTCAGCAACTGCACCGTCGGGTCGTCGGAGGGGAAGAAGGCCGGGGCGAAGTAGATGGAGCAGAAGGCGTAGACGTAGAAGTCGAACCACTCCACCAGGTTGCCGGAGGAGGCGCCGACTATCGCGAACACGCGTTTGCGGCGTTCTTCGAAGCTGTAGTGCGGATGGGGGCTATCGAGGTGTTCGGTCGTACTGCTCATGGGGCGTGGCACTCGTTCTGGAAGGAGTTGCGGCCCGCGCCCTCGAACGGGGGGGCGGGCCGGGCC
>NZ_QKRU01000081.1:8637-30944 GCF_003234055.1 Pseudomonas sp. 57B-090624 | reverse complement strand
GTGCCCACCCAGCGCCCCTGGAACCGGGTGGGCCGGTATTGCTACCAAGGAACTACGAATCTCCGCACTGAGGTGAATTGGCGGGGAGGGCGGGCGAACCAAGAATTCGCGGCAGACCGGGAAATTTTCCCGGATGACAACAACAAGCCCGCAGAGGTAGCCGCAATGAACCCCACCGGTTTCACCCAGCCTTTCGTCCGCACGGCGCTGTTCGCCGCCATCACCCTCGCCAGCCTGTCGGCCTGGGCGGGCGTCACCGACCAGGACATCAGCGATGCCGGCAAGCGCAACGACCAGATCGTGGTCAACGGCCTCAACCAGCAGGGCCAGCGCTACAGCACGCTGGACACGCTCAACACCGACAACGTCAAGGAGCTGCGTCCGGTCTGGGCGCTGTCCTTCGGCGGCGAGAAGCAGCGCGGCCAGCAGGCGCAGCCGCTGATCAAGGACGGCGTGATGTACGTCACCGCCTCCTACTCGCGGGTGTTCGCCGCCGACGCGCGCACCGGCAAGAAGCTCTGGCAGTACGACGCGCGCCTGCCCGACGGCATCATGCCCTGCTGCGACGTGATCAACCGGGGCGTGGCCCTGTACGGCGACCTGGTGATCTTCGGCACCCTCGACGCCAAGCTGGTGGCGCTGAACAAGGACACCGGCAAGGTGGTGTGGAAGAAGACCGTGGCCGACTACAAGGCCGGCTACTCCATCTCCGCCGCGCCACTGATCGCCAAGGGCAAGCTGATCACCGGCGTCGCCGGCGGCGAGTTCGGCGTGGTCGGCAAGATCGAGGCCTATGACCCCGCCACCGGCAACCTGCTGTGGAGCCGCCCCACCGTGGAAGGCCACATGGGCTACGTCTACAAGGACGGCAAGGCGATCGAGAACGGCATCTCCGGCGGCGAAGCGGGCAAGACCTGGCCGGGCGACCTGTGGAAGACCGGCGGCGCCGCGCCCTGGCTGGGCGGCTACTACGACCCGAGCACCGACTCGCTGTTCATCGGCACCGGCAACCCCTCGCCGTGGAACTCCCACCTGCGCCCCGGCGACAACCTGTTCTCCTCCTCGCGCCTGGCGCTGAACCCGGAGGACGGCTCGATCAAGTGGCACTTCCAGACCACCCCGCACGACGGCTGGGACTACGACGGCGTCAACGAGCTGGTGTCGTTCGACTACCAGGACGGCGGCAAGACCATCAAGGCTGCCGGCACCGCCGACCGCAACGGCTTCTTCTATGTGCTCGACCGCACCAACGGCAAATTCATCCGCGGCTTCCCCTTCGTCGACAAGGTCACCTGGGCCAAGGGCCTGGACAAGAACGGCCGGCCCATCTACGACGACGCCCACCGCCCCGGTGCACCGGGGGATGCGAAGAAGGGCACCTCGGTGTTCGTCGCGCCGTCCTTCCTCGGTGGCAAGAACTGGATGCCCATGGCCTACAGCCAGGACACCGGCCTGTTCTACGTGCCCTCCAACGAGTGGGGCATGGATATGTGGAACGAGGGCGTGACCTACAAGAAGGGCGCGGCCTACCTGGGCGCGGGCTTCACCATCAAGCCGCTGAACGAAGGCTACATCGGCGTGCTGCGCGCCATCGACCCGAAGACCGGCAAGCAAGTCTGGCGCTATGAAAACTACGCGCCGCTGTGGGGCGGCGTGCTGGCCACCAAGGGCAACCTGGTGTTCACCGGCAACCCGGAAGGCTTCCTCATGGCCTTCGACGCCAGGACCGGCAAGAAACTCTACGAGTTCAACACCGGCTCCGGCGTGATCGCCTCCCCGGTCACCTGGGAGATGGATGGCGAGCAGTACGTCACCGTGGTCTCCGGCTGGGGCGGCGCCGTGCCGCTGTGGGGCGGCGAGGTGGCCAAGCGCATCAAGGACCTGGACCAGGGCGGCATGATCTGGACCTTCAAGCTGCCCAAGGACCTGGTGGCCAAGCGCTGACGGAGCGGGCGCGGCGGCCCGGTGCCGCCGTGCTCTGCCCACTCCGGCAGGGTGGATTCACAGCCTGCCTCCTCATCCCCTAGACTGCGCTCCCCGCCGTCAGCGTTGCGTGCCGGCCTCTCGTCCCGAGGAGCGCCTCGCTCGTGATCCGTCTCAGCCTGCTTCCCTGCCTCGTCCTGCTGTCGTGGCTGCTCGCCGCACCGGCACAGGCCGCCGCCCCCATCGACCTGCGTGACTGGAACCCCGAGCTGCAGCCCATGCACGCGCTGGATGGCGATTGGCGGCTGACCTGGATCGAGCCGGAGCGCGCCGAGCAGCAGGTGCGCATCCCCTTCACCTGGGGCAAGGGCACCCCGACCTTCTGGGGGGAGGTGGGGTTCGGCCGGGTGGAGCTGCGCAGCCAGCTGCTGCTGCCTGCCCATGCCCGCCAGCTGGCGCTGTACTTCGATGACTTCAAGTCGGCGGCGCGGGTCTGGGTCGACGGCGCCCTGGTGCTGGAGCGCGGGCGGCCGGGCGATGCGGAGGACGAGGTGCCGCGCCTGCAATCGGCCATCGTGCCCCTGCCACAGGGGCACACGCAGGTGGACATCCGCATCGAGCTGTCCAACCACTTCCACCACGAGGGCGGCATCGACATGGCCGTCAGGGCCGGCACCCTGCAGACGCTGCAGATGGACGCGAGCCGCCAGCGTGCCCTCTACCTGCTGACCGTCGGCGCGGCCTTCATGATGGCGCTGTTCATGGGCCTGCTCGACCGCAGCGCGGCGCGCTCGCTGGGCGGTGCGCCGCTGGCCGCCATGCTGGTGCTGGCCGGGATGCGCGCGGCCTCCAGCGGCGAGTTGCTGGACCACTACCTGCAATGGCCGGCGCTCTGGATCTACCGCATCGAGTACCTGTCCGGGCACCTGTTCGCGCCGGCCTACGGCTTCCTCCTGCTGCGCCTGTTCCCGAGGGAGCTGTCGCGCCGGCTCGTGGTGCTGCTGGCCGGCGTGGGTGTGCTCGGTGCCGCCCTGACGCTGCTGCTGCCCGCGCACTTCTTCACCCTGCTGCGCGACCCCTGTGCCCTGTGGCTGCTGCTCAGCGAGCTGTACTTCCTCGGCGCCCTGCTGCTGGCTGCCAGGCGTCGCCGGGCGGGTGCCCTGTGGGTGCTGCTGGGGATGGTGGTGATGGACGCCACCATCGTCAACGACCTGCTGATGTACTCCTTCAGCGTCTCGACGCTCAATCTCATCCCGGTGGGGGTGCTGTTCTTCCTCCTCTCCCACGGCCTGGTGGTGGGCAGCCGGGTCATCGCCGCGCTGCAGCACAGCAACCAGTTGCGCGACGATCTCCAGCGCCTCAACGCCTCGCTGGAGGCCAGGGTCGACGAGCGCACCCGGGCGCTGGCGGTGGCCCGTGACCAGGCGCTGCACGAGGCGCAACAGTCGCTGGAGCGCCAGGCGATGCTCAGCCACGAACTGCGCACGCCCTTGGTGGCCATCCAGGGGCACCTCCAGCTCCTCGACCAGGGCGGGCTGGATGGTCGCCAGCAGCAGCGCATCGAGACCGTACAGAGCGCGGCGCAGAGCCTCACCGACGTGCTCGACGGCCTGATGCTGCTCAGCCGCGCCGAGAAGTTGGAGCTGCCCCCGGCCCAGGCCTTCTCCCCCATGCGCCTGGCCGAGGAGTGCGCCGCGATCTTCCAGCCCCAGGCCGAGGCACGCGCCCTGCGGCTCTCGACCGCCTGCGCGGCCGGCCTGCCGGCCTTCGTGCTGGGCAACCCGAAGCCGCTGCGGCAGATCCTCTTCAACCTGCTGGGCAATGCCCTGAAGTTCACCGAGAGCGGGGAGGTGGTCATCCGCCTGGACAGGGACGGCGACGGCCTCCTCATCGAGGTTCGGGACACCGGCCCCGGTATCCGCCCCGAGCTGCAGGCCAGCATCTTCGATGCCTTCGTGCGGGACCCGCTATCCGACCGCCCCGGCATCGGCCTGGGCCTGTACATCAGCGCGCGGCTGGCCGCCCTGATCGGCGGGCAGCTGACCCTGGACAGCGCACCCGGTCGCGGCACCTCCCTCCGCCTGGCGCTGCCCTGGCCGGAGGTCGACGAGCCCGAGCCGGGCGAGGACGACGTCGCCCTGCTGCAGGGCATGCGCGTGCTGCTGGTGGAGGACGTGGAGGTCAGCCGCCTGGTGACCGCCGAGTTGCTGCAGAGCTGGGGCTGCCAGGTCGGCACGGCCCGCTCCGGCCTGGAGGCGGTCGCCGCCTGCCTGGCCGCCCCCTACGACCTGGTGCTGATGGACATGCGCCTGCCCGACATCGACGGGCTCGCCGCCAGCCGCAGGATCCTCGAAGGGGCCAGCGAGCCCAGGCCGCTGCTGCTGGCCCTGACCGCCAACGCGGCTGACCTGGACCCCCAGCAGTGCCGGGAGGCCGGCCTGAGCGGCGTGCTGGCCAAACCCCTGCATCGCGAGGCCTTGCTGGCGGTGCTGGAAAACTGGGAGTCGCCCGCCCCGGTGGCCGCGCCGCCGACCGAGGAGCTGTCCCAGGAGCGTCTCGCGATGCTGCGCGGCTGGCTCGGCGCCGCGCTGTTCGATCGCCTCCTGCCGACCCTGTGCACCTCGTTGCGCGACATACGCGCGTCGCTCGCCTCGCTGCCCGATGGCGGGCGGGGCACCGAGCAACTGGAGGCGCTGTGCCACCGCCTGCGGGGCAGCACGCTCAACTTCGGGCTCGATCAACTGGCCCAGGCAGCGGAGCATACGCGCCGTCCGGAGCAGGTCCCGGCGTTGCTGGCGGTGCTCGACCGCCACCTGGTGCTGCTCGAGGATCGGCTCGCGGTCGAGGCCGCCCTGAGGCGAACTGACGCATGAGGTGGCAAGCCTTCGCCGCTTTGAGTCAGAATCCGCGCCGGTCCGAAACAGGGAAAATGGAGTGATGGCCGATAAGCTGGTGGTGGTGGAGGATGCTCCCGAGATCCGCGACATGATGGTGCTCTACCTGCAGAGCGCGGGGTACGAGGTGCACGCCACCGACTCGGGTTGGCAGTGCCTGGAGCTGGTGCAGGCCCAGAATCCGGCGCTGGTGCTGCTGGACATCGGCCTTCCCGACCTGGACGGGCTGACCGTCACGGCGCAGCTGCGCCGCCGCCATCCGCAGCTCGGCATCATCCTGGTGACAGTGCGCGACGAGGACTACGACCGGGTCGTGGGGCTCGATGCCGGCGCCGATGGCTACCTCACCAAGCCGCTGAACCTGAACATCCTCCAGGCCCAGGTACGCAGCCTGCTGCGCCGCTGCGGCGGGACAGAGCGGGCCGGCGACTTCAACCTGCACCTGGGGCGTTTTCGCGTGGACCTGCTGCGCCGGCGCATCTACGACCCGCAGGGCCAGGACGTGAACCTCACCCCCGGCGAGTTCGCCTTGCTCATCGGCCTGATCGAGCGGCGGGGCAATGCCATCAGCCGCCACGACCTGCTCCACTGCGTGCGGCGTGGCCAGGGCACCGACGAGCAGGTCGACGTGCGCACCGTGGATGCGCTGGTGGTACGCCTGCGTCGCAAACTGGAGCTCAACGCCAATCGGCCGCAACTGATCCTGACGGTCTACGGCAAGGGTTACAGGCTGGCGACCGACGACGAGCTCGGCAGCCGCCCCGTGCCCTAGGACCGTATGAATAGCCATTCACAAGCATGAATGGCGTCTCCTAGCCCTCGCTTATAGCGAATAGAGAAAATTCACCATCCGTGAAATTTCCTTTCGTGACAGTGAGGTCCAGCATGCCGGTCGAGCGCTTCTCCCCCCGAACCACACCCTGCGTTCTTCCGGTCCAGCGCTTCCAGCCAAGCCGCATCGCGGCGGCCATCCTCGTCGGCATGGGCGTGCCGTCGGCCTGGGCCGAATCGAACAACATCGTCGCGGCGGGGGGCTCCTACCTGGTCGGCGACACCGTCATCCACTACGCCGGCACGGCGACCAACATCGCCACCAAGGGCTCGGTGACGGACATCACCACCGAAACGGTGCGTGGCCAGACCGGCTTCAACTCCTTCAGCCACTTCCAGGTGGGCAGCGGCAATACCGTCAACCTCTACGTGCCCGGTGGCGCCAGCAACCTGGTGAACCTGGTGCACGACTCGCGCGTCGTCATCAATGGCACCCTCAATGGCGTGCTCGCCGATGGCAACCGCATCGGCGGCCATATCATCTTCGCCGACCCCCATGGGCTGGTGGTGGGCGCCAGTGGCGTGGTCAACGTCGGCAGCCTGACCATCACCACGCCGTCCACCCAGCAGATGCAGCAACTCTCCGGCGCCGTCGGCACCTTGTCGGCGGACGGCACCGCGCGCCTGGTGGACGACCTGCGCAACGGCCTCTACAACGACGCCGGCACGCTCACCGACTCCATCGGCACCGAGCGCGGCAAGGTGGAGATCAAGGGCCGGGTCAACGCCGTCGGCTCGGTCAACATCTTCGGCGCCGCCGCCGTGGTGGCCAATGGTGCCCGCATCGAGGGTGGCAAGGACATCGCCGACGCGGTGTTCCGCGGCACGGTGAACACCGAGGGCCTGGCGGTGGGGCAGGCCGTGGCGCGCGCCGATGGCGCCGTGCGCATCGTCGGACGCGATTCGGCGACGGTATCCGGCGAACTCGCGGCCCTGATGGCGGACGGCAGCGGCGCCAACGTTTCGGTGTCCGGCGGCCAGAGCCTGGAGCTCACCGCGACCGCCAACATCTCCACCCAGGGCGCTGCCGGCAAGAACGGCGGCAAGATCGCCCTTGAAGCCAGCACCGTCAATTTGCGCACGGGCTCGACCCTGAGCACCCGCGCCAGCGGTGCCGGCCGCTCGGGGGACATCCAGGTCAGCGCCGTCAGCGATGGCGGTTGCACCTTCTGCGAAGGCGACCAGGTGCAGACGGTCGCCGAGCTCACCGACAGGCTGAGCAAACAGCCCAACACCTTGCTGGCGCCGGAGCGGGGCGTGGCCAGCGTCAATATCGAGAAGGGCGCGGTGCTCGATGCCAGCCATGCCGAGGAATCCAGGCAGGGCGACATCAAGGTCAGCGCCACGGCGATCAGCCGGCAACTGGGGGGCTACTCCGCCGCCGATGCCAGCGTGAAGGTGGCGGGCACCCTCAAGGGCAACGACATCAGCCTGGCCAGCAATGCCGTGGCCATTGTCGATCCGTCGCGGCTCGGCACGCTGTTCGACAGTGCCGCGATCAAGGCGGACGTGCTGCGCATCAAGAATGAGAACGGCTGGTCCGACGAGGCGGCCTGGGGCAAGGTGATCGGCGACATCATCAAGCCGATCACCGGTATCGGCTCGCTGAACGATCCCGACCAGC
Source organism: Pseudomonas sp. 57B-090624 (assembly GCF_003234055.1). Classification (NCBI taxonomy): domain Bacteria; kingdom Pseudomonadati; phylum Pseudomonadota; class Gammaproteobacteria; order Pseudomonadales; family Pseudomonadaceae; genus Pseudomonas; species Pseudomonas sp. 57B-090624. The sequence continues at coordinate 23,672 of NZ_QKRU01000081.1, read as the reverse complement.
TCAAGGCCCTCGGCGTCGACCCGGCCGACTTCAGCGAGCTGACGGCGCTCATCCCTTTCCTGGCGGTCTCCATCGCCCAGGCCGACTCCACGGTCGAAGTGCTCGATGGCGCCAGCCTGCAGGCCAGCCGCTCCCTGCTGGTCAAGGCCGACAGCACCCGCAACGTCGGGACCGAAAGCTTCTCCATTCCCGTGGTGCAGAGCCTCATCCCCTTCAACGCCGGCGTCGCTTTCGGGCGCATCAGCGGGGTGACCCGTGTCGAGGTCAAGTCGGGGGCCGTGCTCAAGGGCGGGCAGGGCATCGCCGTGCAGGCCCACAGCGAGAACAAGCTGGATGTGAAGGCCGAGGCGTCCAACGGCCATGATGCCGAAGGCAAGCCGGCGACCACCACCGGCTTCGCCGCCGCCATGGCCAATACGGCACTGACCACCACCGCGCAGGTGAACGCCGGCGCCTCGCTGAACACCCGTGGCGACGTCAGCGTGCTGGCGCTCAGCGAACAGGACATCAGCAACACGGCCAGTTTCAAATCCATCGGCAACGGTGCCGCAGGCGGCGCGGTGCTCGCCCTCAGCGTGCTCGACAGCGACACCCGGGCGGCCTTCGATGCCAACCTCAGCGGTGCGCGCAACCTCAACGTCAGCGCCACCAACCTGGTATCCCGGCAGCACAACGAGGCCACCTCGCAGGCCGGCAAGAGCCTGGCCGACTTCATCAAGTTCCGCGCCATGGGCACGGTCGACCCGATCAAGAACTTCGTCCTCAGCAAGTTCAAGGAGGTCAACCCGACCCAGCCCAGCGACAGCAAGTTCCGCCTCGCCGCCTCCCTCGCCCTGGTCGTCAGCGACCAGCAGGCCGAGGCGAGCATCGGCAAGGGCAGCCAGCTGAGCCTCAGCGGCGACCTCAGCCACACCGCGCTGCAGGAGATCCGCAACCTGCACAACCTGTCCAACAGCACGGTCAATGGTTCCAAGCGCGGCTCGGACCAGAACGACTACTCCCTGAGCATGGCGGTGGCCATCGCCACCCTCAACCAGGGCACCCGCGCCCTGGTGGGGGACGGCGCGCAGATCGCCGCGCAGCGCATCGGCATCGGCGCCAACTACATCCAGCCGCTCAACCTGAATGGCTTCGACCGCTGGAGTTCGCTGAGCGACATCGGCAAGCGGATGATCAGCCTGTCGGGCTGGCCCAGCGACCTGGCGGGCAAGTTCTCGACGCAATACGCCAACTCCCAGGGCACCTCCGACGAGCTGGCGATCACCGGCTCCGTCTCGGTGCTCACCAACCTGGTGGACACCCGCGCCTGGGTCGGTGACAAGGTGCGCCTGGATGCGCTGGCCACCGGCGAGCAGCCCTGGCAGAGCAGCCCGCTGGCCCAACTGGCGGAGCGCCGTGACGGCAAGGGCCAGCTCATCCCGCTCAGCGCCATGGCCAGCGACCGCCGCTGGGACTGGGCGCAGCCCATTACCCTGGCCGCCGGCAACCAGCTCGGGCAACTGGCGATCGCCGGCAATATCGGCATGTTCCTGTTCGGCACCAACGTCGGCGGCGAGGCGGCGTCCCCCTCGGACGGCAAGCCCACGGCCCTGGGCGGAGCGCTCAACGTGCAGACCGTTTCCAGCAAGGCGGTGGCGGGCATCGGTGCGCAGTCCGTGGTCAAGGCCGGCGGTGTCCAGGTCCAGGCGCTGCAGGACGACCTGATCCTCGCCATCAGCCCCTCGGCGGGGTCCGGCGTCAGCGCCGCGGCCAACGGCGCGGCGGTGGCCAATACCCTGACCTCCACCGTCAACGCCTCCATCCACAACACCGCCAGCGTGGAGGCGGGGCGTGTCGGCGTGCAGGCCGAGCACCGCCTGGGCCTGTGGACCGCATCCGGGGCCGTGGCCTTCGGCGCGGGGGCCGGCGTCGGCGGCGGGCTGGCGCTCAATGTGCTGACCACCGACGTCGACGCGCTGGTGGGCAACAACCGCAACTGGCGCCCCTCGGTGATGGGCCAGGGGCTCGACGCCAGCGGCAAGGGCATCTGGAAGGCCAACCTGCTGGACGTGCAGGCACTCAGTTCCGGGCAGAGCGGCGCCTTCGCCATCGCCGGGGCCGTGGTCAAGGGCAAGGAAGAGAATAAGCAGCAGGAGGACGCCACCCAGAAGGCGGGGGACATCGGCAAGCCCACGGTGGAGCTGGCGGACAGCTTCGGCCAGGCGCTGTTGCAATCCATCACCCTGGGCGTGGTCAACGTCACCCCGGCCCTCAGCTCCCTGGCCAGTACGGCTGGCAAGGTCAAGGACGCTGTCAGCGAGGCGCCCTCGAAGATCGCCAGCGGCTGGGACAGCATTAAAAAGATGTTCGGCAAGCAGGATGCCGGCTCCGGCCCCGATGGTGGCGGCAGCGATTCCGGCGGGCAGGGCAAGGGCTTCTCCATCGCCGCTGCCGGCTCGAGCAGCATCAACGTTTCCCGCCAGCGCAGCCGGGCCGACCTCGGTGACATCGTCCTCGACCCGCGTGACCCGGCCCAGGGCGGCAGCAAGGTCCAGGTCCTGGCGCTTAACCAGACCCATCAGTTCAGCGGCTCCGGGGCCGGGGCGCTGACCCTCGCCGGCAAGCAGAAGAGCGAGTCGAGCTCCGCACTTTCGGGTGCGCTGGCCTACAACCACCTGATGAACGAGACCGATGCCCGGGTCGGCAACGTCCTGCTGCGTGGCAACGACCTGCTCCAGGTCCAGGCCCTCAGCGCCGGGGACCAGATCGCCATGGGCCTGGGCCTGGCCGCAGCCACGGCGGGCAGCGAGACCAACGTGGCGGTGGCGCTCTCCGGCTCGGCGGCCTATATGGGCAACCGCACCCGTGCGCGGGTGGAGAACAGCCAGGTGGAGCAACGCGAGGCGGCGCCTGGCAGCATCGAGGTGAGCGCCTACGACCGGGCCCGGGTCATGCTCGGCGGCGGCGCCTTCGCCGGCAGCAAGGGCAATGGCGGCAGCGCCGGCGGCTCGCTGGTGGTGGGCGTGCTGGCCAATGAGCTGGCCGCCGAATGGCTGGGCAGCAGCGCCAGTCACTTCGCGCGCATGGATGTCGCCGCCGCCAGCGCCTCGCGGGTGCTGGCCGGCGCCCTGGCCGGGGCCGTCAGCACCGGCAGTGACAGCGGCGCGGGGGCGGGATCGTTGCTGGCGCTGGTGCTGGCCAACCAGGTCAAGGCGCGCATCGACGCCTATTCGCCCACGGGGGGCGGCAGCCCCGTGCTGTCGTCGTTGCAGGGCGGCGCGTTGAACCTGACCGCACAGAGCGTTTCCGGCGCTTCCGCGCTGGACGCCCGGTTCGCCGGCGCAGCGGATGCGACGCTGCTGGACAGCGGCCTGGACCTGGGCGGCGGCACGACCGTCTCCGCCATCCAGGTCAAGGGCGATGTGGACAAGGACCTGCTCAACGGCAAGCAGGGCCCCGGTGACCTGTTCGACGGCGATATCGCTGGCGAGGCGGTGCTGGCCGTGGCCGGCAGCCTCGGGGCGTCGGGTGGCAAGGCTGGCGTGGGGGGCTCCCTCGCGCTGGTCTACGCCGGCAGTGGCTACACCGCGAAGCTGGCCAACAGCCAGGTCGATCTCAGTGGCGACCTGACCATCGCTGCCCGGCACAGCGCCGATGTGCTGGCCGCCGCGGTATCCGGGGCCGGCAGCGCCGAGGCGGGCGTGTCCGGTTCGGCCACCGCGCTGATCGGGCGCGGCACCGTGCTCGCCGGGCTGGACATGGGCGACCGCACCCTCAAGGCGAGGAACCTCGGCATCAGCGCCGAGCGCAGCGGTGGCCAGTACTCCCTGGCCGGCAACATCACCGGCAGCAGCGGCTCGACCGCCGTCGGCGGCGCCGTGGGCATCAGCGACATGCAACAGCGGGTCGAGGCCCTGCTGGAGAAAGGGCGCTACCAGCTGGGGGGCGACCTGACCCTGGACGCGGCGCAGCAGAGCCGCATCATCAGCGCCGCGATCTCGGCGGCGGTCACCTCGGGCAATGTCGCGGTGGGCGGCGCGCTGACCTTCAACCGCATCGCCGACTCCACCCAGGCCCTGCTGCGCAACGCCCGGGTGGGCGCCGACGACCTGGTCATCCGCACGAGCCAGGCCGGGCAGGGCGCGCTGATCGGCTCGCTGGCCTTCAATCTGGCGGCCAGCGGCAGCAATACCGGGGTCGGTTCGGCCATCGCCATCAACCTCATCGAGGCGACGCGCCAGGCGTCGCTGAGTGACAGCGATGTCGAACTCACCGGCTCGGCGAAGCTGTCGTCGGGGCTCGATGGCCAGATCTGGGGCGTCGGCGTCAACGCCGTCGGGGGCAGCACGGCTGGCGTCGGCGGCTCCGTGGTGGTCAACAACATCGACGGCAGCGACAGCGTCACGATCTCCGGGGGCTCGCTGCGCACCAGCGGCAGCGGCAAGGCCCTCGTACTGGACGCGGCCCAGGGCCAGGGGATGTTGATCGCCTCGCTCTCCGGCCAGGTGACCGGCTCGGGCAATACCGGCGTGGGCGGGGCGTTCTCCGTGAACCGCATCGGTACCCAGCGCAGCGCAGCCATCGACAAGGGCACTATCAACGGCTTCTCCAGCGCGGCGCTGAGCGCCAGCCTCGACCAGGCCATCTACGCCGCTGCGGTGTCCGGTGCCGGAGCCAGCACGGCGGCGATCTCCGGCTCCTCCACCAGCAACGTGATCGAAGGGGGCGAGAAGGCCGGTATCAGCGCCAGCCACCTGGAGGTGGGCAGCCTGGAGTTGAATGCGAACCGCGGCAACCGCGAGATCTGGAGCCTGGCCGGCTCGGTCGGCGGCGCCGGCAACGTCTCGGTCGGCGTGGCCAACGCCAACAACGTGATCCTGGCGCAACGCATCGCCCAGGTCAGCGACAGCACCCTGAAGCTCGGTGGCAAGCTGAGCCTGCTCAGCGGCGGCTCTTCGGGAATCCGCTCCCTGGCCATTGGTGGCGCCGGTGCCGGCTCGGCGGCGGTGGGCGCGTCCCTGGCGATCAACGTGATCAAGGGCGAGGAGCGGGCCAGCCTGGACGACAGCACGGTGTCCGGCGCCAGCGGGGTGAAGATCAGCGTCAGCGAGGGGGCGGCCGATATCTACACCGGGGCCGGCAACCTGCAGGTCGGCGGCAGCGGTGCGGGCGCCGGAGCGGTCGCCATCAGCACCATCGAGCAGCAACGCATCGCGCGGGTCCGCGCCAGCACGGTGGATGCCGGCACCTCGTCGGTGGAGGTCTCGGCCGTCACCGATGGCAGCATCCGTACGCTGGCGGTCAGCGGCAGCGTCGGCGGTACGGGAGCTGTCGCGCTCTCCAACGCCAGCAACAACATTGGCGCGGTGACGCGCGCGCAGATCGACGGCAGCGCCGGCGTGGCCGGTGTGCTCAAGGTCAAGGCAGAGGATCGCTCCAGCATCGCGGCGCTGTCCGGCGGCGCAGCCGGTGCCGGCACGGCTGCCGTGGGCGTGGCGACCTCGGTCAACCGCGTGGCTAGCCAGGTGGAGGCCCGGTTGCTCGGGCGCAACGGCACCCAGGGCTGGAGCCTGAGCGACCTGAGCCTGGACGCGCACTCCGCCGCCACCATCCGCTCGGCATCCATCAGTGGTGCGGTGTCCTCCACCGCTTCGGTCGGCGGGTCGGCCGCCACCAACGTCATCCAGAGTTCCGCCCGGGCCTTCATCGAACAGGGCGCCTGGGTCCTGGCCCGCAACAACGTCGGCGTATCGGCCCGCACCACCGATCAGATCAGCGGCGCGGCCGGTGCCTTCATGGGCAGCGGCACCGCGTCTGTCGGCGGCTCCGCCACGGTCAACGTCATCGAGAGCAGCACCACCGCCGGGATAACCGGCGCGCAAACCCGCGTCAGCGCCCTCGCGTTGGGCGCTGCCGCGACGATCGATAACGGTGTGCTGCTCAACGGGCCCAGCAAGGATGCGCGCCTGTGGAGCAACGCCGAACAGTTCAACCCCATTCCCGGCCTCGCCCTGGGCTCCCGGCAGTTCCGCGGGCTGGCCGTGCAAGCCAGCTCCGTCCAGCAGGTGGGCCAACTGGCGGCGGCGGGGTCGGTTTCCTTCGTGCCGCTGTACAGCGCTTCGGTCGCGGCACTGGGTAACAGCAACGTGATCGGCGGGGTCACCCGCGCCAGCATCGAGTCCGCCCAGATCAACCAGGCCGACGGCGCCGATGCCGCCCAGCAGGTACTGGTGGGTGCCGCCAGCCATGCGCTGAGCTCAGGCTACCTGGCCAGCGGGGCTCTAAGCCTCGGGGTTGCGGCGGTGGCCGGTGCGCTGGACAGCACCGTCATCCAGCGCCAGACCCAGGCCGTCATCAGCAGCGCGCGGGTATCGAGTCGCGGAGCGGCCGAGGTGCGTGCCGGCTCCACCCAGTTCGCCAGCACCGTCCTGGCCAGCGCGGCGGGCGCCATCGTGGGCGGCGCCGGCAACGTGGCACTGATCATCGCCAAGGGCACCACCGAGGCGCGGGTGGACAAGGGCAGTGACCTGGACGTTGGCAGCCTGCGGGTGAGCGCCGATGCGCTGCAGCAGTTCAGTGCCAATGCACTGGCCCTGGCGGGCGGCCTGGTGGGCGTGGGCGCCAACTTCGGCCTGGTGCTCGACCAGGCGCTGACCCGTGCCTGGGTCGGCGAGGCTCCCGGTGCGCCGGACAGCCTGGCCGACACCCGGGTACGTGCCGGGTCGGCCAGCGTGCTGGCCACTGGCACGAGCGAGCTCCATAGCAACCTGGTGGGGGCGGCGGCAGGCGGTGGCGCCGTTGCCGGTTCGGCTCTGGTGCAGGTCGTTGAAACCACCACGGAGGCGGGAGCGGGCCAGGCTCAGTTCGGTACCGCGGCCAACCCGTTGGGGGACCTGAACATCGTCGCCCATGACAACCTGCGGGTGACCGGCAACGTCGGCTCGGGCGTGGTCGGTGCGGCCGCACTGGGGGCCTCGGCCAACGTGGTAGTGGCCAACAGCGCCACCCGTGCGCTGCTCGATCGCAGCAGTGTGCAGGCCGCCTCGCTGGCGGTGGACGCGCTGCGTGAAGGGTATGCCGAGCTGTTGACGACCTCGGGCGGCCTTGGTTTCGCCAGCCTCAGCGGCAGCATCGGCCTGCTGCTACTGGGCAGTGGCGCCACCCAGGTCGGCACCGGCGACGCGGCCGTGGACCCGCTGAGCTATCTGGACAAGGACGGCAAGGGCACGCTCGCCAGCCTCGACACGATCACCGGCAAGGGACAGGTCGCGGAGCTGAGCCACGAGGAGGTGGTCTGGGACGCTGCAAGCCAGAGCTATGTCCGCGTCAGCGTGAAGGACGACCAGGACCTGGCCCGGGTCAATGCCAGCTCCACCGTCACCGTCAGTGACCGGTTGCGGGGCAACACTCCGCGCACCCACGAAACCGTGGCGCGTGTCAGCGACAGCCAGGTCAGCCTCAGCGGCGCTGCGCGGGTGACGGCCGAAGACCGCCTCGCCAGTCGCAACCAGGCCGGCAGTGCCGGCCTCGCCGGCGGTGCCTACGGTGCGGCCATGGCGTTCAGCCTCTCCAATGCCCAGGTGGTCGCGGAGCTGTTGAACGGCAACCTCAAGGCCGCCAGCCTGGCGATCCGGGCTGCCGCCAGCGACAAGGCCATCGCCGGGCAGGATGGCGATTACACCCACGCGATGTTCGTCCACGCCTTGAGCGGCCAGGCCGCCGCGCTGGGCGCGGTGGGCGGCGCCGTGGCGGCCGCGGTGCTCAACAACGGCGTGAGTGCGTCCTTGGGTGGGGCGGTACAGGTCAGCGGCGACATCGAGGGCCGGGCCGTCGATACGCAGGCGCTGGATGTCCAGGCTTCCGGCCTGGCGGTGGGCGGCCTGGCGGGGGCCGGCCTGGTGCTCGGGGTGGCGGCCCATGACAGCCGCGTCAGCCTCGACGTGGCGGCGAATGCCGCGCTGCGCGCCGGCAATGTCCTGCTTTCCGCCCTGGCGGCGGGGCCGGTCAAGGTGCAGGGCTGGGGGAGCAGCGGCGGCATCCTGGGCGGCTTGAACGCCGTGGTGCTGCTGGCGCGCGATGCCTCCCAGGCGAAGCTGATGGTGGGGCGCGGTGCGGCGCTGATCGCCACGCAGGCGCTCGACCTGGATGCCCAGGTGCGCAGCCGCCTGCAGGCCAGCAGCGAGGGTTATGCACTGGGCGGCCTGCTGTCGGCGGGCGGCAGCCTGGTGGACAGCCTCAACAGCGCGGTCGCGGAGCTGGGCGTGGGCAGCGATGCGCAGCTCGCCGCAACCCAGGGACAGCTGCGTAGCCGGGTGCTGCGTGATGGCGATACCGACAGCTCCAGCGTCAAGGCGCAAAGCCTGGCGGGTGGCGTGGGCCTATCGGCCAATGCCGCCGTGGCCACGGCCCGTTCCCTGAGCAAGGCATTGCTGCATACCGATGCGAGCAGTCGTTTCGGTGGCGCGGCGGGCGGCAACTGGACCTTCCTCGCCGAGACCGACGTTCGCCAGCGTGCCTATGCCGATGGCAAGCTCGGCGGCCTGCTCGCCCTGGGGGCCACGGTGGCGCAGGCCCTGTCCCAGTCGCAGACCCTGGCCGAGGTGGCCGGGCATTTCGAAAGCGCCCTGGGCAGCCTCAAGGTCAGCGCCCTGGGCAGCCAGGACAACCAGGCCGAGGCCCGGGCCGGGCAGGGCGGCCTGGTCAGTGGCGCCGCCGCCGTCGGCAAAACCGCCGACAGCAGCCGCACCCTCGCCAGCCTGTGGGCACGCGGTGCCCAGGATGGCGTGATGAAGGTCGGCAGCCTGGCGCTCAGTGCGCTGCAGCAGTCGCGCTTCAACAGCTTCGTCGACAGCACCAGCGCGGCGCTGCTCGGGGTGAGCGGCGCCCATGCACAGAACGACCTCGACCTGGCCACCAGCGCGCTGCTGCTGGACGGCGCCCGGATCGAGAGCCAGGGCTACAGCCAGAGCGCACGCGCGCTGGTGAGCAAGCCCCAGGCGACGGCCTACAACGTGCAGTCCGGCTCCGGCGGCGTGCTGGATGCGGCGGCGGCGCGCAGCCTCACCTCCATTGCCCTGGATACCCGCAGCCTGGTCGGCAACGATGTGCGGCTGCGCGTGGAGGGTGACTGGCGCAATCCGCAGAAGCTGGAGATCCAGGCGTTCAACCGGGTCGATGCCTATGACCGGGTGAAACTCGACAGCGGCGGCGCGATCAGCATCGCCCGGGCCGAGTCGTCGATCGATGTGCTCAAGAGCAACGCCGAGGCCCGGATCGGTGAGCGGTCGGACCTCTACAGCGTGGGCGACCTGGTGCTCGCCGCCAGTGGCGCCTATGCCATCGACAGCAACGCCAATGCCAAGACCTACGGGGCCGCAGGCGCGGCCAGCGGCAGCAGCCTGGCCCGGGTGAAGGCCGACTACCTGGCCCAGGTGCGTGGCAACGCGGCGTTGTTCGCCTACGGCGACCTGCGCCTGCTGGCCGGCCATGGCCTGGACGGCGCGGTCAACCGTGCCGAACTCACCGCACGCACCGACCTGTGGAACAACACCGCCTTCCCGGTGGTGACGGACCCCGCAGCGGCGGCGGAATACATCCGCAGCAGCAACCTGCAGGTGGAGGCCGGCAGCGGCCTGCGCAGCGTGGGTGACATCCATGCGTATGCCGGCCAGGGCCAGGGCGTGCTCTCTGGCAAGGGCGTGGGCAGGGACCTCTATCGACAGGCCGCGGCGGACCTGCTGGGGGCGATCGTCGGCCAGGTATCGCTGGACATCACCGGTGGCGGCACGCGCAACGAGGCGCAGGGCCTGGTGCGCATCGACGGCCAGCTCGACGCCGGCGTCTACAGCCAGCGCAAGCTGGTGATCAGTGGGCTGAAGTATCTGCTCGATGGCAAGGAAGTGGACCCGGCCAGCCTCAATGCCTCCACCCGGGGCACCCTGACCGTGGTGCCGGTGATGCAGGAGGCCAGCGACGGCATCACCTGGACCCTGAGCCAGGGCGAGTACTCGCAACTGCTCACCCGGCGTTTGCAGGAGTTGAACGATCGCCTGTCCAACTACGGCATCTCCGCCGTCGAGCGTGCGGCCTTCGAGGCCGAGCGCACGCTGCTGAACAAGACCCTGGCCCGGCTCTACGAGCAGATCGGCGGCAAGGTGGTGGACAAGCCCGGTGCCATCTCGGGCGAGGGCACGCTGCCCCAGGGCCTGAAGATCTGGCTGCTGGAGATCGACCCGGTGCTGGCCAAGCCGGGCAACATCCTGGTCCAGGGCGATGCCCTGATCGGCAGCGGCAAGCTCAATGCACCGGGCGACGCGAAGATCGAGATCATCAACAACAGCGAGGCCTTCCTCAGCCTGAAGGGCCTGGAGATTCCCGACCATGTCGGCGGCCAGCTGCTGTTCAACGGCGCCAGGATGTCCGGCAATACCAGCATCCGCAGTGCCAACAAGCCCGGCACCGGCACGGTGTCGTTCGCCAGCATCACGGTCGCCGAGAACTCGGCCGCGCCGCGCATCCTGGTGCAGAACCTGCGCAACCCCGCCGACAATCCCAAGGACGTCTCCGGCCTGAGCATGCCGGCGGCCGACATCTACGTGAACGGCAGCCTGCTGAACAAGCGTGGCGAGATCGAGCTCAGCGCCAAGTACGGCAGCATCTACGCCAATGCCGATATCCGTGCGCAGAAGCTCAGCCTGAGCGCCGGACAGGACTTCGTCCTCAACAATCCCAATGCCTTCGTGCATATCGGTGGAGACCCGGCCAGCAACAACAACGGCAGCACCCTCTACAACAACGGTTCCGCCACGGTCGCCGGGCAGAACGTGGTGATCAACGCGCTCTACCTGAACATCAACGGCCTGATCCAGAGTGGCGTGGCGGATTGGCGCGTGACCATCGACGAGTCGCGCTTCGCCAATCTCGACAGCCTGCGCTCGCAGGCGGTCGGCAACCGGCTGCAACTGGTGCAGACCGACGCGCGCACCGGCACGCTCGGCTATGCCTGGGACTTCGACAGCAACAGCATCGTGCTGGACCAGGTGCAGGTGGGCGGGGGCTACATGGAGCTGACCGGGCACATCCTCAGCACGGGCAAGGGCCAGCTCAAGGTGCTCGACGGCTTCAGCCAGGTGCACATCACCAACAACACCAGTCGTCGCCTGGAAATCGCCGGGCTCGACCTGGGCAACGGCGTCGAAGGCACCCTGCGCATCAACGACCTGGGGCGTGGCGAGAACGGCCAGCAGATCGGTGGCGAGCGCCTCTGGTCCACCGTCTATACCCGCGTGGGCGACCAGGTGCAGCGCTACGAAGGCTGGAGCAACGGCCCGTTGACCCTCAAGGGCAGCAGCGCCGGACGCGATGCGACCTACACCACCACGGCGGGGCGTTCCTATGTCTGGCTGACGGGGCGCGACGACAGCACCACCACCACCCGCCAGGAATACTGGGATGCCTTCTGGGGCTTCATCCCCACCGGGGACGGCACCCTGGCCTGGGAGAACACGGTCAAGGGGCAGAGCACGGCGATCCCGGGTGCGGAGTACATGGGCTCCACCAGCGGGCTGTACAGGATCGACAAGAACCTGATTCGCAATTACCGCTTCGTCGATGACGCCCAGCTCAACGCGATCATGCAGGGCTACGCATTGCAGTTGGCCGACCAGGATCCGGACAACTCGATCCTGGCGGCCTTCCGGGTGGGCATCGGCCAGGGTGAGATCGCCCGCGTCAACGAGACCTACACCACCAAGGACCCGGTCAAGATCAACGAATACAGCGGTGGCTACTGCCAGGCGCACTTCATCTGGTGCCAGATCTACCGGACCACCAAGACCAGCGTCTACAGCTCGGGCAGCAAGGAGATCAACCGCTATGCGGTGCAGGCCGACCGGCCCATCGACATCAGCTTCATCGGCAGCGAAAGCGGGCTGATCGACCTCATCTCCAAGGGCTCGGTCACCCTGCGCGGCTCGATGTACAACCTCAGCGGCAGCACCTCGATCAAGGTCGACGGCGCCCTGGAGCAGAACAGCGACAACCTGGTGATCGCGGCGCGCGACCTGGACCTGGACGCCGGGCAGTCGATCGGTAGCCGCGAGCAGGCCCTGCGTGTCCAGGCGACCCGCAGCCTGGGCGCCTCCAGTCGCAACGGTAGCATCGACCTCAAGGCGCTCAACGGCGGGGTCAACCTCAGCCGCCTGAGCGCGGGTGGCGAGCACATCGGCCTCAGCGCCCAGGGCGACATCCTCGGCATCGGTGGCATGACGGTGACCGGCAACGCAATCGAGCTGGTTTCCACCCATGGCAGCGTCGGCAGCGCCGGTCATGCACTGCGCCTGGACTCCGGCAACGGCGCCAAGGGCCTGGTGCGCGCCAGCGCGGTGGGGGACATCCAGCTCGAGGAAGTGGGGGGGGATCTCTGGCTGGATCAGCTCAAGGCCGGTGGCGATGTCTGGGTCAAGGTGGCCTCGGGCAACCTCTATGACGGCAACAGCGAGCTGGGCTACGACGACCGCGCGCTCGAGGAGCTGCAGCGGCTCTGGACGAGCATGGGGCTGACCGGAAGCGCGGCCGAGGAGGCCATGGCGCAGCAGCGCGGCGCCCTGATCAAGGCCGGGCAGCAACGCTATGCCCAGTACTGGCGCCTGCGCCAGGGGGGCGAGGTGGCGTTCGACGCGAGCCAGGCCGCCTTCAGCGCCGGCCAGCGCGAGCAACTGGCAGGCCTGGGCTGGAGCGAGCAGCGGATCGCCAGCGAGGAGGCCCGGCGCATGGCCGACTACCAGGCGCTGCATGCCACCTACGGCGGAACCACCTACGACCCGAACTTCACCTATCAGCTGCAGGATGCCGAGCTCAGGAGCCTCGAGCAGACGGCCACGTGGAGCGAGGACCAGTTGCGCTACTCCATCGCCGCCAGCCTGCTGCGGCGGGACGACGGCGGCTCGGTGGTACGCGAGGCCAATAACATCGAAGGGCGCAATGTCACCCTGGAGGCGTCGCGCATCGGTCGCCTCAAGGCGGATGCGATCGTCATCGACCTGAGCAAGACCGCCTCGCTCACCAACGAGCAGCGCGCCGCCCTGGCGTCCGCCGAGCGCGACGACATCGAGTTCGATGCCGGCAACCCGCTGCTGATCCGGGTCGCGCAACGCGACGATGTCAACGTCAAGGCCAGTGGCACCCTGACCGCCACGGCCCAGAGCGACCTGTTCCTCGGCGGCGACCAGGACTTCAACGTCTTCGCCCTCGACGGCCGCAGCATCAGCCTGAAGACCGATGGCAGCATCGAGAGCGCCAATGGCGACAAGGTGGTGATCCGTGGCCACGACGTGACCCTGGAGGCGACCGGCGGCGCCATCGGTGGCAAGCAGGCACTGAACCTGGCGGTCACCGGAGACCTCACCGCCCGGGCACGGTTGCTGGACCTGGTCCAGCACGGCGACCTCAGCCTCGATCGCCTGACCGGCGTCGAGCGCCTGTCGCTGCAGGTGCTGGGCAACCTGCGTTCGGCCAGCCAGCTGGGCGAGAACCTGTTGGGCGGCCAGATCGATCTCAAGGTCAGCGGCACCACCGGTGCAGTCGGGCAGCGGCTGCAACTGGGCACCGGTTCCGCCTCGCAGCAGATCAACCTGGACCTGGGCGGCGACGCCTGGATCGGTGGCTTGCAGGGCCTCGCCAGTCAACCGGGCGTATTGCGCCTGGGCACCCTGAGCGTGGACGGCACGCTCGACCTGGCTCAGGTCGGCGAGTTGCACCAGGGTGGCCAGTGGCAACTCGGCGGCCTGGTGGCGGACATCGCCGGTGGCTGGTCGACGGTCGATGGTGCCAGCCTGCAGGCCCGACACGGCATGAGCCTCACCAGTGGCGGCGACGTGCGGCTGGGCGATGTGACCATCGCAAGCGGCGACCTGGATATCCAGGCCGCCAGCCTGGCCGGGCTCGCCGCGGGCAGCCGCTGGCAGGCCGACGGCGTGCTGCGGCTCTCCGCCCTTGGCGACATCGGCTCGCAGGCCCAGGGCATCGAGCTGGCGGCCCGGCGCCTCGAGGTGGACAGCGCCACCGGGGCGCTGTACCTGGCCCTGGCGGCCGGCATCCAGGGCGGCAGCCTGGACAGCGGTGCAGGTCAGTGGCTGCGTTCCCTGGGCAACCTGAAGCTCGATCGGGTGAGCAGTGGTGACGGCGTCCAGCTGCGCGGCAATGGCCGGGTCGAACTGGGTGCGCTGAGCGCCCAGCGGGACCTGGACCTGGTGGGCGACGCGCTTGGCATCGACACCCTGCGCAGCCACCTCGGCGGCCTCCGGGCCCAGCTGGCCGGGCAACTGCGCATCGACGAACTGGACGTCGCCGGCACCGGCGACCTGCACAGTGCGTCCGCGACCCTCGGGACCGCGACGTTCGGTGGTGCGCTGGTGCAGTCCCATGATGGCGACCTGCAGGCAGACGCTTTGTACGTTGGCGGCGGCTGGACGCTGGAGGCCGCCTCGGCGCGTCTCGGCAGCGCCAGCGTCATCGGGCAGGTCAGGCAGACCCTGGCCGGCGCCCTCGACCTCGAACGCCTGGATGCCACCGGCGGCTGGACCCTGGATGCAGGCCGCAGCGAGATCGGCAGCGCCAAGGTCGGCGGAGCGGTGGACATGACCCTGCGCGACGGCCTGCGACTCGGCAGCCTGGAGGCGGGGCAGGGCTGGAACCTGCGTGGCACCGACGCCCAGGTCACCCGTGCGGATGTACGGGGCGCGGTGCAGCAGGTGCTGAGCGGCATGCTGGACCAACAGGCGCTGCTGGCCGGCGGCGACTGGACGCTGCAGGCCGCCTCGGCGCGTCTCGGCAGCGCCAGCGTCAACGGGCAGGTCAGGCAGACCCTGGCCGGCGCCCTCGACCTCGAACGCCTGGACGCCACTGGCGGATGGACCCTGGATGCGGGCCCCAGCGAGATCGGCAGCGCCAAGGTCGGCGGAGCGGTGGACATGACCCTGCGCGACGGCCTGCGACTCGGCAGCCTGGAGGCGGGGCAGGGCTGGAACCTGCGTGGCACCGACGCCCAGGTCACCCGT